>PMBP01000402.1 GCA_003152975.1 Phycisphaerales bacterium
ACGATGAATACACACCTGCACCTGCTGGAGGCCTTTACCACGCTGGTCCGCGTGTATCCCGAGTCCAAGACCAAGGTCGCCCTGCAGGAACTGATGGACATCTTTTACGATCACATCCTCGATCCCGACAAGGCCTGTTGCCGGCTGTTCTTCGAGACCGACTGGAAGAATATCAACGACACGATCTCCTTCGGCCACGACATCGAGGCCGCGTGGCTGCTCTGCGACGCCGCCGAAGTGCTGGGCGACGCCAAACAGATCGAGAAGACTCGCGCTGTGGCCGTGCGGATCGCCGACGCGGTCCTGAAGCGCGGGCTCGACAAGGATGGCGGCCTGCTCTACGAGGCCAATCCCGACAAGATCACCAACCCGACCAAGGACTGGTGGCCGCAGGCCGAGACGCTGGTGGGGATGCTCAACGCCTGGCAAATCTCCAAAGAGCCGCGATTCCTCGATGCGACGCTGGCCTGCTGGGACTTCACGCAGAAGAACATCATCGACAAAAAATACGGCGACTGGTACTTCAGCGCCGCGCCCAGCCATCCCGACGACGCGCTGAAGGTCTCCGAGTGGAAGGCCCCCTATCACAACGGCCGTGCCTGCATGGAACTGGTCAAGCGAATCAAATAATGTCATCGGCCTTCATTTTGTGAGCCCAAAATTGAAAATTGNNTTGGAAATTGGAAATTATTCTGTGTCTGGCCTTACAGCTTGCGGTCACGACATGCCTTGCCGCCCAACCCATCCGCATTCCCGCCACAAAGGACAACTCGGTCGTCCTGGTGGATGACGAATGGTCCGTCAACGCCGGATCGGCGGGCCGAATCCGTATCAAAGGCAACCAGCATCTGGTTGCGATGGATTTCGACTGGTCGTCGCTCAAGGGCAAGGTCGTCGCCTCCGCTGAACTGGTCTGTTTTCGCGCCGATGAAACCCTTCCCGGCCTGACGATTTCGACGATCCAGGCCCCGTGGGACGAGATGAAATCATCGGGCCTGTCCTCCGGCCTCACCCCTGACGGCTGGGCCTGGCCGGGTTCGCGGTTTCCATCGGTGGCCGGAGGTAACAGCTTTTCGCTGTTGTGCCAGTCGCCCTCGGGGCTCGACGGCGACGCCTACCACTGGACAATCGACCCGGCCTTAATCCAAGCCAACATCCTCGGCGCCGCGTATGGTCTATGCCTGCACGAATGGTCCGCCGACTACTCCCGCAATCCCACCATCTTTGCCCGCGAGCAATCCGGCAAGCAGCCCTGCCTGCTGTTGACATTTGCCGAGCCGAAGGACTCTCCCCTTCCCCAACCCCCGACGAATCTGGCGATCGTCACGCCAATCGATCCCGACGACCTGCGGGTATCGCTGACGGCCCCAGACTCCGGTTTTGCCTACGAAGTCCTCGTCAACGACGCACCCTTGCCCCGCTGGAATATCCCTTTTGTTCTGCGGGGAAAAACGCAAACCGTTTATCTTCGGGACATCCTTCTTGCCGCCGAGACGGACCTGGGCATCGCGATCCGCACGACCGACGCACGAGGCCGCAGATCCGCGCCGGCAACAATAACATTACGCCTCCCGAAAGTCGCCAATCTTCCAATCCAGGAACTGCCGTCGCTTCCGGTGCCGCAGCCGCGATATCCCGACCTGTGCGTGATCCCCGCCGTGGATAAATACGACGCGACGGGAAAACCCGTCGGCCCACTCCCCGACGACTACCGCGTCCACAATGAAATCTTCGACGGCCGCACCATCCGCCTCTCGGCCGCGCGCGGCGAGGTCGTCTCGGCCCTCCTGTTGGTCAAAGGCGCCGGCTCGGTCAAAATCCAGTGCGACCTGCCCGTCCGCACGGACCTTTCGCAGGCCCTTTTCGTCAAATCCGGCGACAGCATGATCCCCGATCCGCTGGTGCCCTTCGAGTCGCTGGCCCTCTCGCCCGATCGCGATACGCCCGTCTGCCTCGATGTGTTCGTTCCCTTCGACGCCACGGCCGACCGCCTGATTGGCTCGGTCAAACTCTCCGACGGCCGAACTCTCCCCATCGAGCTTTCGGTTCTGCCCTTTGCAATTCCCCGCCGCGCGTCGTTTCTGTGCGAAATGAACTCCTACGGCCTGCCCGACCGCGTCGAGACCTTCTACAAGCTCCAGCGCATCGCCTACGACCACCGCTGCCATGTCAACATCCTCTACTACTCGCACTCCACCGCCGCCCCCGGCTCGCGAAACTCCAATCTCGACATGGTCCTGCCCGACGGCCGCCGCATCAACCAGGGCCGATTCAACGACATCGCCCCCAACGACGAGCACGCCTTCTGGGATGACTTTATCACGGCCTTCGACCCCTACCTGTCCGGCCGATGTTTCGCCGACGGCCACCGCGGACCGATCCCCGCCCCCGGTTTCTACCTGCCCTTCCACGAAAGCTGGCCGCTGCAGGTTCGCCAGTTTTTCAACGGCAACCCAGACGCGTATCTGGCCTTCGCCGAACATCCCGAATACGCCCAGACATTCTCGAATATCCTTGCCGATTTTATCGCTATCTCGAAAAAGCAGAACTGGACGCAGACCGGCTTTCAGTTGTACCTCAACAACAAGGGCTCGCTCAAAGACCTCAACAGGGCCCCCTGGATCCTCGACGAGCCGGCCGATTACTGGGACTATCGCGCCCTGGCCTTTTACGGTGATCTGACTGAAAAGGCCAAAGGCCCGGCCTGCCCCATCAAGCTCGACTTCCGCATCGACATTTCGCGCCCCGAATTCGACCGCGGCCAACTCCAGCACAAAGCCAACCTCTGGGTCGCCAGTTCCGACGCCCTGCGGCACTACGGGCGCCTTGTGGCCGATCGCTCGCGGACCACCGGCGAAAGCATCTGGGCCTACGGAACCTCCAACGATCCCGCCCAATCCAACCGCCAGACACTCGCCTGGGTCCTCTGGGCCTGGCGCAACGGCGCAACCGGCATCGTCCCCTGGCAGACGATCAACACCGACGGCTCAGCCCTCAAGCAGGCCGATCAACTCGGCATCTTCATCTACGACAAGCAGCCCGACGGCTCGATCGCAGTCCGCCCGAGCTTGCGACTGAAGGCCTACCTCCGCGCCCAGCAGGACATCGAATACCTCAACCTGGCCCTGGCCAAGCCCGGCGTCACACGGTCGCAACTCAACCGCTTGTTCGACAGTTGCCTGAGGTTGGACGCCCGGGTCAACAAAACTTCCGCCGCCGATGCCGGCACCGCCGCATTCGATGGTTTTTCCGCTGACGATCTCCGCCGGCTCCGCAGTTCCCTGATACCCTTGGTGAAGTAACTCTTCTCAATAACAGATTTACCCCTCGATTATAGCGGTTTAAGCTGTTCGTTCAGCGTACAGCTTTGCCCCGGCTGCAGGAATATCGTTTCAACCGCGTTCCCGTATCGCACGGGGCACTTCGTCCCGGCGGTGGACCGGATGACGGCCTTGACCAGCCGGCCGTCTTTCCAATCCATATCGACCACGAATCCGCCGCGGGCGCACAGCCCCGTGACGCTTCCATTCTTCCAGGCGCTCGGTAAGGCCGGCAGCAGATGAATCTCGCCGGCGTGGCTTTGCAGGAGCATCTCGGCGACGCCGGCCGTATAGCCGAAGTTGCCGTCCAACTGAAACGGCGGATGGCTGGCGTACAGGTTCGGCAGCATATTATAGGTAAACAAGCTCCGAACCATCTCGTAGGCCTTCTCGCCATTTTGCAGTCGCGCCCACAACGCACACCGCCACGGCCAGGTCCAGCTCCGCCGCGAATCGCCCGCCGTGCCGCGGGCCGCCAGCGAAACCGCGGCCGCCTTGGCCAGATCGGGTGTGCGCGTCACCGAAATCTGCCGCCCGGGATAGACCCCGTACAGGTGCGAAGTATGCCGATGCTCGTCCTTGGGTTCGTCGCGATCGGTCATCCACTCCTGGAGCTGCCCCCACTTGCCGATCTGCGGCGCCACCAGTTTGTCACGCATCGCCGCGATAGAGTCGCGATACTCGCGGTCAATCCCCAGCACATTCGCGGCCTCGACATAATTCGAAAACAGATCGAACACGATCTGCTGATTGTAGCTGACCCCGTCCTCATGCGGCCCGTGTTCGGGAGACCAGCCGTCGGGCACGACCAACCGCCCATCGGGTAGCGCCTTGAGGTGATCCTCCCAGAATTGGCAGATTTCCTTGAGAATCGGATACGCAATCGTCTTGAGAAACTCCTTGTCGCGGGTGAAGGCGTAATGCTCCCACAGGTGCAGGCAGTACCACGCGTTGGCGGTCTTATCCCACTCCCAGCCAAGCCCCCCGGCGATGTTGTGCGAGGTCCGCAGCGCCCAGCCGCGAACCGGTTTACCGTCAACCTGGAACTGTTTTTCGCCTTCTGTGGCCTTCCGCCACGGCTCAAGCTGGCTGGCAATCAGGTCAAACAGCGGCAGATGGCACTCGCCCAGGTTGGTCACCTCGGCCGGCCAGNNACCGTTGATCCGTCGGCAATGCCCGAATGTTGTCCGCCGTTTTGCCGACATCCAGCGCCACCCGCCCGAACATCGCGCTGTGATCCGCGACATGCTGGGCCTTGAGTTCATCGAAGGTCTTCGCCGAGGCCGCCGCGATCTGCCCGCGAACCTTCGACGCCGGATCGTCGCCGTGATACTTCCGCGCCGGGTCCATCACATAATCCGTCGCCGCCTCCAAGAGTATCACAACTTCATCGCAGCCCTTCAGGCGAATCGCCGAACCCTCGGGCACAACCGAGCCGCCCTTGGCATTGATACTCAATGTCGCTTGATACTTCATCCCATAGGGCAGCGCCCCGCCAAACGAAAGCGATTTTGCCTCAACGACCGTCGTTTCTTTGTGCATGCCCTTCAGTTCAAGTGTCCCTGAGATCGCGC
>PMBP01000091.1 GCA_003152975.1 Phycisphaerales bacterium
TGGGAGGCGTCGTCAAGTCCCAATTTTTCTTTGATGCGCGAGCGGTAGGTCTCGACGGTCTTGACGCTCAGGTCAAGCCGTTCGGCGATTTTGGACACCGAATAGCCCTCGCCGATCAGGCGGAAGGTTTCGAGTTCACGATCGCTGAGATGATCGATGGCCGTTTTGGCGATCCCCGCCTTGTCTCCGGCAACGATGTGCATGAACTTTTTGGCGATGGCGGCGCTGACATAGATCTCGCCGCGCACGATCGTACGAATCGCCGTCACGATAAATTCAGCGGCCACATCTTTCATCAGATACCCCTTGGCGCCGGCCAACAGGGCCCGCTCGGCATAGACCAATTCATCATGAACGGAAAGAACGATCACCGACACTTCGGGATATCGCGCCTTGATCGTCTTGGTCAGTTCAATGCCATTCGAGTTTTTCAGGGAAATATCCACAAGGGCAATGTCAGGGTTCCTTTCCGCGATCGCGCTGAGGGCTCCGAACGCGTCTTCCGCCTGGCCGCACACCTCCAGGTCCTGTTCATGGTTCAGGATCGTCTCGAGGCCCTCCCGTACGATCGGATGGTCGTCCACGATCAGGATTCGCGTTTTTCTCTTGCCGGGTTTTGCGGGTTCGTTTTTCAAGGCCCTGCTCTTTCTTCGGATTACTCGGGTTTATTCGGAACCGTACAGGTCACAATCGTTCCGTGTTTATCGCCTTTCCGGATGCTGGGCTCTATCGTCTTCCCCGCATCCTACGGCTGAATCCATGATACGAAACCGAATGGATCATCGAATACATTTTCGCAAATTCCAATATATTTTAGCACAATGGATACCCGCGTCAAAATAATATTTTGGATCCATTCCCCAACTAAGGATCAACTCCAAGTATGTTGATGAATAGCGCGTTATATAATTCATAAGTCATGCATGTNNTAAAACGGCCGGCATTCAGGGATAATACAACCGGTTCACATCGGGACGGAAAAGGTGGACCGTATCGAATTCCAGATCCGATAAGAACTGGCAAGATCCTGTGATTTCTGCCGATTTGTCGGGGGTTTGGCCGACAGAGGCGTCATCCGTTTGTCTGACACGAAATATAGACTCTGCACTGATTTACAGCGGGTTGCCTTTACGGATAGAATCATATTAGAGAGATATCAGGCGACATGGGCGGCTGAGGTAAACACTCAACCCAAATATTGAAAGGGTACTTGTATGCTTTACACTTTAGTGGTTGTCTTGCTTGTATTATGGTTTTTGGGACTGGTCACTTCCTACACCATGGGCGGTTTGATCCATCTTCTTCTGGTCCTCGCCCTGGTGGTCCTGGTGCTGAGATTGATCAGCGGACGAAGAATGTCGTGACCTTTGCGAAATTCGAAATGAACATGGAAAGATAATCTCGATGAACAGACTCATTCCACTGGTCATTCTTGCCGTGAGTGTCGTTCTGGTCGTCTATGGCGTTTCAGCGTCCAGGTCATTCAGTTCTGTGGATGTAACCAGGCCCGGACCAGTGACACCGAGTCAATCAAAAGATGATTTCAAGGGTGTACCGTCGAATTCTGATGCCGGCACCTATGAACTCTTGTTTCAAGGATTGGACTCAAAGTACACCGAGAAGATCATGATTCAGGTCGAGGATGTTCCGCGTAAGAGCTGGTATCAAGATTGGATTCAAAGCGAACCTGTTCAATCGGCAATGGTCGAATAGGAATACATTGACCTTCGGATAAAAGGAATGCGGATGATCAAGACATGGATTGCGGTAGTCGTCGTGGCGGCGTTGTCCTTGGGCGTGGCTGCGTGCGAGAAGAAGACGGCATCCAAGACGGCGTCGGATGCGACCCAGTCGGCCGGAAAAGCGGTTAATGATGCTGCCAAGGCCACGGGCAAGGCCGTCGGTACCGCTGCGGAGGCCACGGGTAAGGCCGTGGGTAATGCCGCCCAGGCAACGGGCAAGGCCGTGGGCAACGCCGCCGAGACCACCGGTGAGTACCTGACCGAGAAGAAGGACGAGGCGGTCAAGGCCGCTCAGGAGAAGATCGTCTATCTCGATAAGAAGTGGCAGGAACTGCAGGACAAGGCCGCCCCGACCACCGACGAGGCCAAGGCCGAGTTCCAGAAGGCCAAGGATCAGATGGCCAAGTCCCTCGCCGAGGTCAAAGCCAAGCTCGTCGAGGCCAAGGACGCCGGCGCCGACGCCTGGCAAAAGAATGTCAAACCCGCGCTGGATGCCACCCTGGAAGCGGCCGAGAAGTTTTATGAGGATATGGCTGCCAAGTTCGGCAGCAAGTAGGCCGGGGCCCTGTGACGCGGTCGTTATGTTTAGAATCATCAGCGGATCAAAAATGATACGACCCTTTCGGGGTTCGACATGAAAATGGTTACGGAGACATGGTTATGAATAAAGCCGTCATGCTCGTTATTCTTGTGGTGGGTATCGTTCTGGTGATTTATGGCGTTGCTGCGTCCGAGTCATTCAGTTCCGATCTGTCTCGCTTTTTCACCGGCTCGCCAACCGACAAGACGATATGGCTGATGATCGGCGGAATCGTTGCGATCGGTATCGGGATTGCGGGTCTCTTGCGCGGTCAAACGAAATGAAGACGGAAGGTTTGGACGCGGAACATGTCTTACACAACGAGTTATTGAAGGACTCAATAGCTATTTTGGAAAGGAAGGGAAAATGAAAAGGTTAATGATGATCGTGGTAGTCGTGGCCATCGCCGGCTTCCACACACCAGCCCGAGCCGTCACTTTGGGCACGGGAGAAAACTTCGCAGTCCTGGGCGGCTCGACGGTGACCAATACCGGCGCGACCGTCCTCCATGGGGACCTCGGTGTCTGGCCGGGTCTTGCAATTACCGGCTTTGGTCCGGGGATCGTCAACGGAACGATCCACGCCGGGGATTCGGTGGCCCAGCAGGCCCAGAGCGATCTGACCACGGCGTATAATTTCCTGGCAGGGATGGCGCCCACACAAGTATTGACCGGGCAGGACCTGGGCGGACAAACACTCACGACGGGCGTCTATTTCTTCGCGTCGTCGGCCCAGTTGACGGGGGTGCTCACCCTCAGCGGCCCGGGCGACTTTGTCTTTCAGATCGGCAGCACGCTGACAACCGCAAGCAATTCCTCCATCCTGGCGAACAACAGCGCCAACATCTACTGGCAGGTAGGCAGCTCGGCGACCCTCGGCACGGCCACCGCGTTCAAGGGAAGCATCCTCGCCCTCACGAGCATCACCCTGAATACCGGCGCAACGATCGATTCCGGCAGGGCCCTGGCCCGTAACGGCGCCGTAACGCTGGACGGCAATACCATTACGATTCCGGAACCCTGCACCATTCTGCTTTTCGGTTCCGGATTGATGAGTCTGTTCGCCAAAAGGAAGGGAGTTGTTTGTAGCCATACAGCATAACGAGCGATCCGAATTTGTTTTACATGTTTTCAATTAAACGAAGTGTAACTATTTATTAGGAGTAGAGAATGAAAACGGTAATTTCAAGTATGTTCCTGGTAGCCCTGGCGGCCCTGTGCGGCTGTCAAACGAGCGAATCCCCCCAGGGCGGCAGCGTCACTAAGAACGAAGGATTCAAAATCTCCGTCCCCTACGCCACCACGACGATGAAGCAGGGAGATGTCCAAACCGCTGTCGTCACGCTGCAAAGGGACGACTATTTCAAGCAGAATGTTCAGTTGCTGATCAGCACCACTAAAGGAATCAGCCTCGACCCGACCAGCGTTCTGATCAAATCGAACGACAAGCCGGAGGTGCAGATCCGGATTACGGTCGCCAAGGATGCCGCTATCGGAGATTATGGCATTCGCGTGATGGGGACCCCGGCAACCGGGGAGCCGGCCTCGACGGTATTCACCGTGAAGGTTGTCTCTCCGTAGATCCCGGNNGCGTGTGTTCCAAGGCCCGCTGGCGTAAGCGGGCTGGCGTTTGCCGTTGGAAGAAGCGATACAAACGGCGAGTCGCCTGGTTGAAATCTTTGAATATATATAGGAAGGGAGATGACAATGAAAAGCAAATTAATGATTCTCGTAGCATTCGCCATGGTTCTGTATGGCGCATCGACTGGATTGGCCGGGCCTTCAGTGCTGGGTTCGGCGCAGGACTTCGCGGT
>PMBP01000148.1 GCA_003152975.1 Phycisphaerales bacterium
GTGGAAGACGACCTCGATGAGACTGGGGCGATTGTCGTCGATCCACTCGCACTTGCGCAGGATCATCTGCAGAAAATCCGTCCCCGGCAGGGGGCCGAAATGGCCGGTGGCGGCGATGGGATGAATCGCCTCGGCGATCAGCAGTTCGATCATCAGGTCGGGAATGGCCCCAAGCATATCCTGAGGCAGCGATACAACCTGTTCGTATCCTTCCAGGAAATACCGCATCTTGGCCTGATCCAGATAGGCGGGCCAGTCTTTCGGGTTGGGACGATCCNNACGATCCGCGACGATCGAAAACTGCAGGGCGCCGTTGGCTACATCGGTGACGGCAGGAGCGAGCTTGACCGAATCGAAATCAAGGATGCACGAGACGCGGCGGTTTTCAAACAGGAGGTTGCCGGGGTGCCAGTCGCTGTGGACGATCTGTACGGGCCATCGATCGTACCCCAGTTGGTTGATGGTGGAGCTGGAACGGTTGTAGTACAGCATCAACTGTTGGGCGATCGTCGGAGCGACATCCGAAGAGGAGCGAGGATCCCATTCGGTCCCGCGAATTGCGTGGAGGAGACCGCGAACCACCTGGGAATCGTGGCAGGTTCTTCGCAGGAGAGTCCAGTTGCATGCGAAATCCGACAGCGTCTGGTGAAAACGGGCCAGGGTGCGGCCGGCGTCGAGAATCGCCTCGACGGAGCCATCGCAACGGCTTCCGTTGACGAATTCGAATACTTCGTAGGTGTGTCCATCCAGGGACAGGGCCGAGCTGTTGTCCGGCAGCGAAATCAGGCCGGCCACCGGCATGCCCTTGGATGCCAAATGGTGCTGGATGGCATGCGCGAAGGCGACATGGTAAAGATCGTCTTTGCCGGGGGGCCGACGTTTGAGGATGAATCGGCCCCGGTCGGTCACCAGCGCCCGTTTGGGCGATCGCTGATTGCCGGCGCTGAGCGGTTCGTTGTGCCGGATCGTACCGAGCCGATAATGACTCAGTACCTGCTCCAACTCCCGGGAATCGAAATGGGCTCCGCCTCGGGNNATCCTGGGTCCTTTGATCTTCCTTGAATGAGGGCCAACCGCGATGCCGAACCGTTTGGCGGCGTTCCGGTTCCGGCAGGGAGCTTATTTCAAAGTCAATATCAATATCACCAGCAGCAACATCGCGACCGTGGCGACCATGATCACCAGGGTCACGCGATACCGGGTAACGGTTTCGGCCGGGACGACCGAGGGATCCTTGGTTTCAATGTTCACCGTCTCGCCCTGTTCGAGTTGTTCGAGGGCCTGCAGGTTGAATTTCTGCCGGGCCCGCAGGGGCGACTGTCCCTTGCGGATCGCTTCGAGATCCAGCAGTAACTCGTCCACATTGGCATATCGATCCTGCCGATTCTTGGCCATCATAACCTCGATGACCTCGGAAATCCCCGCCGNNGGCACCCGGCCGGTGACCATGTGATACAGGGTCGCGCCGAGGGAATAGATGTCCGCACGGCCGTCAATATCCAGTTCCCCACGGATCTGTTCCGGGGCGATATAGTACGGCGTACCGAATGCCTTGCCCTGCTCGTTACGGGCGGCTTTGATGTCCGCCGTTTCGCGGGCCAGGCCCATATCCGCCAGCTTGACCACGCCCTCGGTGTTGATCATGACATTTTTGGGTTTGACATCCCGGTGGATTAATCCCTGGGAGTGGGCATGTTGCAAGGCGTGGGCGAGTTGGATGATGACATCGAGGGCCTCGCTTTCAACGAAGATCTTGCCTTTGGACAGGTCGTCGTACAGCGTCTTGCCTTCGACATATTCCATCACGAAGTAGTACACGCCGCCGGCCTCGCCGACATCAATGGCCTGGACGATGTTGTTGTGGTTGAGCTTGGCGGCGATCTTGCCTTCCTGGAAGAAGCGGCGGATATAGTCGGGTTTTTCGCTGAATCGTTTAGGCAGGACCTTGACGGCAACAACGCGGTCCAGACTAATCTGCTTGGCCTTATAGACCACGGCCATCGCGCCGGAGCCGAGCTTGCTGATGACCTTGTAGCCGGGAATCTGGCTGGTGGTGTCCTTGCTGTCACGGATGCTGGAACGGAGGCGATGCGCCTGGTTCTTGGTGATGAACTGATGCTCGATCAGGAGATGCTCGATGGAGACCGGTTCGGAGGCCTGTCGCTGCTTGGCCTCCTCCTGGCATCGCTGCAGCTCATCCTCGGTGCAGAGTCTCTGATCGACGGCCATGCGGCCGAACATCGTATCAAAACTTGTCGTGTCATTCGTAGAGGACAAGACCGACTCCTGTCTGCGCCTACCGACTCTGCTCGTAACAGTCCGATGGTCCAATTATCGACCAATCCCGGCCTTTGTCAAAAAAAAACTGCCTTAGATGCGTACACAAGTGGCATTTTCCGGCGTACAGCGGCCGCGGGGAGTACCCCTCCGCGAGCGCTTCCGGGAGCAATCCGCAGGGGCCTTCACGGCACAATCGACCCACAAGGTCCTGCCCGATGGGATCGAATCGCTTCCACATTTCGTCCAATCCCTCGTGTTGGATATTGCCGAGGACGATGCCGCTGCACAGGCCGCTGAAGACATTGCCGAAGGGATCGACATGCACACCCTTGGCGGACAGGAAACTATCCAGGCAACGACTGGAGGCCAACTCGTCTGTGGACACCGAAGCGAATCCTTCCGCCAAATCGCCTGCCGCTCGGCCCGTAAAACGAATGGGATGCTCCGTCACGGTTTTCTGAAACACGCTGTGGCGGTTATGGCTCTCGAATGCTTGTATGTCGATGGGTTCAAGAAGATACGGTTCCCAGCGAACCAGTACGCGCGGGCTCCCAAGCATCTCCCGTGTGGTATCGACCAACCGTCGGATCGTCTGGGCATCAACGAACTCGGCGTGAAACGGATCCCAACTGATTTTGAGCTTATCCATCCCGTGCCGGTCGAGGAATTCGATCCGCTCCCGGATGATAGATTCATCCGTGGCCCAGCCGCCGTTAGTTTCGATGGACTCAATCGGTGTGAGGCCCACACGATGCGCCTCCCGAACGATTTCGGACAGTCGATCGAAGAATAAGAACGGCTCGCCACCCGTCAAATGAACCCGGGCCTGGTTCCCAGCCAGCCGGCGCAAACTCTCCCAAGCGCCGATAGCGATCTCGACGCCCATCAGGCCCCCGGCATCCGGCCGACAGTGGTAATAACAAAAACGGCAAGACGCATTACACTGGTAGCTCAGCATCAAGCCGGCATATCGCCAGACCCGAAACTGAGGCCGGCCCCGCGGGAGGTCTCGGTTATATCGGTTGTCTCGAAGGTCGATCATCCGATCCTTGTTTAGGGTTTCATCTCCTTGACATACGACTGGCAGGCCCTGTCTGTCATAATGAGTCTCCCAAAGNNCTAAAGACAAAGATGTTAAAATAAATCAAAAAATTTGCATAGAAAGAATGTGAAAATCGGCAACTTTTATTGGACTCGTAACTTAGAGGAGGGGTTTGGCTGATTTAGGTACCCCTGTATATGGGATCAGTCAAGATTATCCAATCAATAGGTTGTATGTTAATGTGGGTTAGCAAAATAATGTAAGACTGGGCAATTCAAGATTCTTTTCCCTCTCTTCCGATACCTATGTCAGTACGATACGCAATTATAACCTTAACATTGGGAGCCGAAGAATGAGCAAGCAGGATTTGATTGAGTGCATCCGGGAAATCAATCGGGGAGCCCGTCAGGATTTTCTTGACCAGTTCTCTGAACAAGAGTTGGATATGTACCTTGAGCATCTGATGGAGGTGGATCTGGAGGAAATGGCCCTGTCGGCTTGACCTATTCCTGTCGGATGGGCTGATACGGATAAGCTCGGCCCAAGTCCAAAACAAACAAGGGATCGCCATGAATGCGATCCCTTTTTTCACAGGTGGTTGTGAGTTTCTTGCCCGCTATTGCTGACCGCGATTTTGGCCCTCGGTGTTTTCGGCCTGCGGCGGGGCGTTCAATTCCTTTTCAATCTCCTCCGAACCCGCCACGACCGGATCGAGCTTGAAGAATACATTGTATTTATAATTGAGCATCTTTGGCGTCAAACCCGACGGAATCTGGAAGGCGATATCCTTCCAGACGGCGTTGCCGTATCGCAGATCCTGGGCTTCCTTGCGTTCCAGTGTGATGACTTCCCCGAGTTTTTTTTCCTCCACCTTGTTTTTGACCACAAACCCGGCCGGATAGACCGGCGTGCCGACCCCGGTGCCCTCCGTGTCACCCTTGGTGCCGCAGATCATGCGGACCTGACCCAAGGCTAGCGTCAACTTCCCTTCCGCATCGGCGGCGCCGCCGGATTTGAACGATTGCTGATTGAATCCCACACGGACCACAACCAGCGACCTGCCGTCGATTTCCTGCTGGCGGATGTAGTTTTTCCCCGGCAGTTTCAGGGCCTGCTTACCCGCGATCGGAAACGCGCCTTTGGCGCGATTCAGATGGATCTGGTTGAGCGGATCCGGGTGGTACAGAGCATAACTGCTCGTACCCGATAGCGACCCGCGGCTGATCCAACTGAACAGGCCCGAGACCCATCCATCCGCGTTGATCAAGAGTTGGTCTGGTTTGTCTGGATTTATCGCTCCGGCCAGATTGTACCGACTGTAGGACAAACTGCCGCTGGCGGGGCTCATGGCAAGAACGATCAACAGCATTCCCGAAATCAACAAACCGCAGAGCCCTCCGCAGACGATGGAGGTTACCTGTTTGATGATCGGGGAAAATTCGATTTTCGGGTTGAGGATCTGGGAGGCGGCGGTACGGAGCACCGCGAACACCACGACGAACAGGATTAGGGCCGAGGCCCAATAGGCGTGCTCTCCGCCGTATCCCTTCGCCAGGATAAATCGACCCAGGATCTCGTGATATCCCAGCGCGGAGACGATGCCGAACAGGGCCGACAGCAGCGTGGTGATGGAAGTCAGAACCTCGCATTTCAGATAGAACACCGCCATCGTCAGCAGAACGGTTACCACAATCAGAATCAATGCCAGCATGTGCGTCTCCCAGAATAATCACCCGGCGGCGCCGGGTGCAGGTTCTTCTTTCGCGGATTTAGCGGTGGCCGCGGCAGGCGTCTGCGGCACGGCCAGTTGCCGAATGACTTCCTGGATGGAAGTGGTGCCCTTGGCCACCTTCTTGATGGCCTGTTCCTGAAGGTAGAGCATGCCCGCCTTCCGGAAGGCGGCGGCGATGTCCTTGACGGCGGAGGCGGTGCGGATTGTTTCCCGCATTTTGTCGTCCAGGACGATCGTTTCAAACACGCCGGTACGGCCGAGATAGCCGGTTCCCTGGCAGGCCTCGCAGATGATCGGCCGGTTGTGCTTGTCGTACTCGATTTCGCCGGGCCGATACAGAACCTTGATCTTGTCGGCGGGGATATTGAACTTGCGGAACAGGTCCTGGTTGGGCTGGTAGGCCTGTTTGCATTGCTCGCACAGGACACGGACGACTCGCTGATTGACGATGGCCGTCAGCGTGGACGCCGCCAGGTTCTTGTCGCCCACCAGTTGGATCCACTTGGTCAGGGCTTGCATGACGCTGCCGGCGTCCATCATGGCGTAAATGATCAGTCCGTCCTTGGACGCCTGCGTGACCAGCGCCGCGCATTCCTTGTCGTCGCAGGCCTCGACCCCGAGGATGTTGGGACCCGTCCGAAGGACCGTCTGGAGTTTGCGGGAATAGGATACCCCGGCCTCGCCGGTCGAATACTCGTACTGCGTGATGTTCTGGATGTCCCCGGCCGGATTCTTTTCCAGCATGTTGATGTTGTTCATGAAGGGGTCATGGTTGTTCCGCAGCAGGGTGTACATCGTTGAAGTCACGCCGTTCTTCGGCGGCCCCGACAGGAGGATCAGCCCGTGTTCCAGACTCCGGAACCCCCTGAAAACCTCCACCTGTTCCGGCGTCATTCCCATGTCCTCCAGCTTGAGCAGGCTGTATTCCTCCTTCTTGAGCAGCTTGACCTGTTCGCCCGCGGTGGATCCGGCCGTGGTCAGCTCCCATTGAATTTTGACCCCGTCTTTCAGGATCCGGAACTTGCCCGTCTGGGGTTTGCGTCGTTCGTTGATATCCAAGTCGGCCACTTCCTTGAGAAAATGAACGAAATAGTCCACTTCCTCCCGCGTCCGGCCCGGCTGTGGGGAGGCCATGCCGTCGATGAAATAGGTCACGCCATATTCCTGCTGGCCCGGCATCAGGTGGATGATCGTGGCCCGTCGCCACAGGGCGTCGTCGATCAGCTCGCACAGGGTCTGGAAGCCAAAGGACTCCCGGCTCTTGGGCCGTGGCAGGGGCACTTCGTTGTTATTGGCCGTGATCAGCGTCATACCCCGACTGGCCTTGGTGAGCTTCTTGTTTTCATTGACGAACAAGCTCTTGAAATGTGCCGAAGTCAGCACCTTCTCGAAATCGGCCACGCGCCCGTTCCGGTGAATCACATAGGCCATGGAGGACGCCGCCAGAGCGATCAAATATAGCAACAGGCCGATCAGGTACATCGGCAGCAACAGCCACAACACCAGCCCCACCACTCCGATCAGAACGATGGTCAGCGTCCAGTTGCGAACATTCGTCTGCACCGCATGGGAGTCCCGGTACACCCAGTTGATCAGCGGTAACCAGACCAGGAACAGCGCCAGCATCGGTACGAATTTGACGATGGAGATGTAAGCGCCGGGTTCAGCGGCGGCCACGAATACAATCGGCATGAGCGGCTCCAAAACCATAGGGTTTCGTTCTCAACAATCGATACATTCCAGTTCCTACAGGATTCCCGCCGCGGCCGAACGGATGCCCTTGAGGGCCATATCCAGTTCTTCCACATTTGGGGCGTACTGCCGGGCCAGTTTCAGATCGATCCATTCTTCCTGGACGAGTTTGCGCAAGCTTTCGGTAAAATCCTGCATCCCTTCCCCTTCGCCGGACCGGATGGCGGAAGGGATGTCGCCTTCGCGTTTTTCCGCGATCAGCTTGCGGATGATCGGCGTTCGGATCAGGATCTCCACGGCGGGGACCCGCTTGGCGTCCGGTCGAATCCCCGGCAACAGCATCTGGCTGACCACGGCGCGGATCGTCATCGCGAAGGTCTGCCGTGCCAGGTCCCGCTCTTCCTGCGGAAACAGGTCCAAAATGCGCTGAATTGTCTGCGAGGCATTGTTGGCATGCAGCGTGGCGAAGACCAGGTGGCC
>PMBP01000096.1 GCA_003152975.1 Phycisphaerales bacterium
CGGGAAGTCTTCCCACCAACAGGCACAGCAGGCCTATGTACAGATAACATTTCACCGCCGTCTTTCCTTCCATAACCCGGCGCCTTTGCGCTAAGTATTTCTTCCCAGTCTTAATCTGTGTAATCTGCGAGATCTGTGGATAAATTTCTTTGCGGTTTTGGCGCTTTGCGTGAAGAACAAAATCAGTGGTTAAATCCCTTGCGGTTTTGCGTGAGATCCAAATGGAACGATGAATGCGCAAAGATAAAGCAGCGGGGAGGAGGAGCCCCGCTGCTTCCGGTTCCTAGGTCTTTCAACCTAGACTTAAAAGGAGGAGCGCGATAATGATAACCACTACATTATATTATACGGAAATTTCCGAAAAAGCGTTCAGTATTTTTCCGAAAATTTTAAGCTTTTTCCTTCCGAACATACTCAATTAACACACAGTTATCTATTTGATAATAATATAACAATTTATTGCCAATTCTTATCGTCCATCACCAACTATCATACTGCCATCCCCAGAATATGTGCGACTCATTTCCCATGAACCAACAATAAAATCAAAAATTGTGTCATTTTTTGTGTTGAAACGAGGATGAGATTAAACATGTGTGTCGTATTGTTTTAATTTTTACGGTTTGAAAGTGGTTATCGGACGATACAGAGACACCGCAAAAGCCATCGGCCGATTGAGCCGGTCTGGGGAAAAAAGTTCTCCCAGGTTTGGATGTCGCCGGCTTTGGGCCGTTCGTCCCTGTCGTGTTTAATGCCGGGACAGCCGCTGTCGAAGAACAACTTTCCGTCGATATTGTACCACGGATATTCGTGGCAGCCGCTGGGCCGAACCTCATAAATACCGCAAAACCCCTCTCTTAACAGGATACAAGTGCTTCCGCGGGATTTGGTGAAGATGGCATTGCCAAAGTGGCAAAGTTGTTCCATTCCGATCTTCTCGGCCTCTTGCGGTGTGACTCGCGGGGAGCCAAGGTTTTTGCAGCACTTGGCGCAGGCCGCCATCAGGCAATCCAGCCGGGTGATTTCTGTGGCCGGACGAAGCCGCATCAGGCCGGCCTTTTTGGCCTTCACAATCGACTTAAACAATATCCAAATCACGGTTTTACCTCTTTTCGCAGGCCGCTGCTGACGAAAAATCCGATGCCGAGCATTCCCGCCGAAGTCAAAAGACTAAATACAGGAGCCAGATACACCATTTGCGTATGATTCATCAGCCGACCGAACAGGGCGGTGCCCCACCCGATCACGAATCCCGCCGTTACGGCCGACGCCGCCCAGTCCGACATGCCCTTGAGCTGCTTGCGATCCAGAAGCAACGGACAAATGGCCAGAGGACACAACCCAACCTGCGCCCCATAGATGGCGAACACCAGATCAGCGATACTGAATCCGGCCAGCGAGAGTGACTGGACCAACAGCATGGAGATCACGGCCGAGCCGATCAGGATTGTCCGTGAGATTCGAAGTTCACGGGCCGACCCGAGGCGATCTTTCAGGGCCTTTCCCTGGCGGCGGCAGAACAGATCTTCGTAGAGCGAATGGGATACGGCGATCAATTGTGTCGAGGCCGTCGAGAGCATCGCTCCGTACAAACCCAGGACGATGCAGAACAGAATCAGCCCATCGACGAATCCGCCGGAACGACCGATTGCCTCCAGTACACCGACCAGCAAACCCCGTTCATCCGGCTTGGGCACGACGATGAAGGCCAGACAGGCCAGAACGACAAAGGCCGCCCAAGTCACGGCCGAGCCGATGACGCTGGCCCACAGGCCGCCGATGACCGTCTGGTCTTTCTGGGCCCCGGCGATCCGCTGCCAGATGCTCATGTCCGACAGGAAGGTCGGCACATTAATGATGACAATACCAAGCAAAAATGACCATAATCCGGTCCGCGGCGAAAACGACCAGACTTCGGGCGGGACCTTCGACCAGCTTTCGGCCAGGCCGCCGTGGCCCATTGCAAACAACGCATAAAATACGGGCATCGCCAGCAGCAGCAGCCAGATGGATACCATCTGAATGCGGTCGGTGATAATCACCGCGCGAAATCCGCCCACGGCCGTATAGACAAACGACACCACCGACAGCACCACCACTACGATCCAGGTCGGCACCCCCGGCACCAGCCAGCCGAAAAACCGCGAGCCGACGGTAAGCTCCACGGCGAACGCGGCCAGAAACCCCATGCTGGTGCAGCCGGCGCTGACATAGGACAGGGCCTCGGAGTTGTACTCGGTGCCGAGAAATTCGTGCAGGGTCGGCCGGTGATCGTACGCCTCCATCCGTTGCCAGATCCGTCGGGCAAACAGCCGCACGACAAACAATCCCAACGAGGTCGTTAATACCGTCCAGAACAGCCAAATGCCGAACGACTCGGCCATCTCGAAAAAGGCCAGGACCACGGTGGCCAGGGAAATGGTTGTCGCGACGGTGCTGGCGGAAAACTCACGGCTGTTGGCCACTCGGGCCTGTCGCCCGAACCCCAGCGGAAGCAGATCGGCAATTCCGTGCGTCTTCCGCCCCAGAATAAATCCCACCCCCAGATAGACCGCAAACGATACGCCCAACGCCGCCAAAGTTACGCCGATGACCATGTCGTCAGGTCTCCGAGACGCACTTCAATTCGACATTGACCCGCTGGCGAAGTCCCTGCGGGATCCTGGCGAACGCACCCGATGCGACCTTGACCAGGACCTCCAGCTCCGGGCCTGGATACAGCTCGACGCTCCACGACCGCATCGACAACGCGCTGAAGACGGCAATCTCTTCGAGCAGATACTGGCTGGACAACTCGATCGCCTGTTCGTCGGATACGGCCAGTTTGGACGATCGCTTCTTCATCCGTTTGACAAAGGCGAACGCATCCCGCTGGACCGCCGAGCGGAAGTCCGTTTCGCCGGCATAGAGGTCGTCGATGGCCTTTCGGTCCGTGCGATACTCCGGCCAACTGAGGCATTCATCCCAGCGGATGACCTGGAGGCGGCCATGATCGAAGGAATCGAACAGATTCTTGTGATCGCGAAGGAACGCATCGCCCACAGCGCGGGCGGCATCCACCGCCCTGGCCCCTTGAAGGCCCTGCAGGATTTGCTCATTGTGCCGGCGAAGGGAATCCCCGACGACGACCTGGCATTGGCGAAAATGCCCGACCGCCCACTGGACCAGGGCCGTCAGCGTCCGGCCGCGGAATATGGGATTGTCCAGACTGATCCCCATGTAGCATCGGCCCTGCGCGACGACCTGGTCCAGCGGGATCCGAGGCGTGATCGGGCCGACTTGAATGCGATCGGTGTTGGCGCCGTCAGTACTCAAAGCCGAAGTCTCCGCTGATCTCTCGAAGCAAGCCGAGTTTCTCGCAGGTTTCTTCATACGCCAGACTGGTTCCAAAAGGATCCGAGGATTCCATCCGGGGCGAGGTGTTGTCAATAAACGGAACGACATATCCGCTGGTCATGAAGTAAAACCACAGGTTGTTCATCCGCACATCCCGATGCAGCAGGATCTGGTCGATGGGAATAGTTTTCGCCGCGCCGCTTCGGACCAGCAGCTTGGCCGGCAGAATCGAATCAAAGCTCGTCAGTTCCCGCTCGTATTTGACCCGTTCGGCCTCATAGCGCTGCCGCAGCCGCAGCGTAATGATCTCCTGGACCGATTCCGTTCGGGCGGTCGGAGGGTCGCGATGGATGATGCACATCTTGCGGAAGCTGTCCTGCCAGAGAAAGGAATAATCGAAGGTGTTGACATCCAGCACGATCTCGGGTTTTCGGACGACGCCGACAATGTAGGAGATGCGATTTTTGTGCTGGGACTCCCATCGCGCCAGTTCGGTCGGCGTTACGCGGGGGGTGATATCCCGCAGATTGTCGATCAACTGCAGAACCGTATCGAGATAAAACGGCGCCAGGCCCTGAAGGATATTTCCGATCTTGTAATACAGTTG
>PMBP01000058.1 GCA_003152975.1 Phycisphaerales bacterium
TGGATGCGCCGGTCGAGATCACCATGCCGATGTCGTTGGCAATGGCCCGGTCGCCCGCGGTGTTGGTGCCGATCCTGTTGCCGCGAAGGGTGTTGAATTCGGTTCCGCGGGTCACGAAGAACATGCCGTAGCTGACATTGCCCGAAATCACATTCCGGGCGATGTCGTTGTGGTGGGAGGCGCAATCCACGCAGATCCCGGTGGCATTGGGCAGCGGCTTGTCGCCGGAGATCCACTCCGATGTAGTTGCCCAGCGTGCTGTTCTGCTCGCAGTAGCCGTAGTACACCACGCCGTACACCTTGTTGCCGGAAACGACATTCCGTTCTCTCGGACTCAGGCCGCCGAGCACATTGTTCTTGGCCACCGTGTTGAACTCCACGCCGTTACCCTGGACGATGTCGCTGCTGCGAACGGCACGCGTGCCGGTAATATTGGTGCCGATGAGGTTGCCCAGAATCCTGTTGCCGTCGGCGGCCTCGATGTAGATGCCGATCTCGACATTGCCGGAAATTACATTGCGCTCTCCATCGGTTGAACCTCCGAGGGTGTTCTCGTTGGCCAGGCTCTTGATTACAACCCCCTTGTCATTGTGTAAACAATGCGACCCCGTTGTATCGACGCCGATAAGGTTGCCCTGAACAAGATTGCCTGTCGTCCACTTTCCGACCATCAACACGCCGATATCCTCATTGCCGGAGATGATGTTTCCCTCGCCAGAACCGACTGATCCGATCCGGTTCTTCGACGCCCCCGCGAGCATGACGCCGATCGTGTCGGGCACGCGTTTCGTGCCGGACGCATCGCAGCCGATCCGGCATCCCTGGATCGCGTTAGCGACACTTGTTTTTCCGCCGATGTACACACCGAGCGAAAGATTGCCCGAAATGGAACAATCGGAGATCGTGTTCTCCGACGCCTTTTCGGACATCACCACACCCGTTTCATTGGCGACGGCCGCATCGCCCGAAGGCAATATCCCGACATGACAATCCTGGATACGGTTTCTCGTCGCCGCGGGGCCATAGAGAACGATCCCGTGCTTGAAGCCCCCGATCGATAAACCTTTGATGCTATTCCCGAGAGAGATGATACAGAGACCGTACTCGATTCCTTCCCGTGCCGCCCTCAGCAGAACTCGCGGCCTCCCATTGGAACCGAGCGGGCCTTCGATGGTGATCGTTCCGGCCGACAGCAGCGGCAGCGGCTCCGACAGACGGAGGGTCCAGCTCGCCGATTTGGCATCGTAGGCCGGACCGCTCTCGGCCAACTGAAAACGGATCGCTACCGGGCCGCCCGCCTTGTTGGCACCGATGATCGCTTCGGAAAGTGATCCCGGCCCGGAAACCTCCGTACTGGTTACGGTTATTGTCGATGGGCCTTCACCGGCTGCCAATAGGGGAGATACAACAACTGCAACGGCCGTCACCATGGTCAAAACATGAATTACGATTTCCCTGGTAAACATTTTGTGGACTTTCGCAGATTTTTGTGAACGTTATGCCGCTTCTGACAAGAGGTTCATGAAGAGTGTAAGATTTTGATGTTGTCCGGATCGAGAGTCGAACATTGAAATTATTCTCGGACGCCAGAGCGTTTGTCGCAGAGCCGACAGAGCATCCCGAAAGTTGGGCGTTTCTTTGGTGGCATACCACGGTCGGATTGTCCACGTCTGTCGCCCTTTCTCCTGCTGCAGATACCAGGTCCAGACCAGCGCATACAGCACCAGCGACAATCCCGCCGCACGTTGGGGACCCCGGCGTTTCCAGGTCTGGGGCTGTTGTCCCCCCAGGTAGCTGACTCATCCCCACTTTTGGCGGAGGACATTTTTTCGGAGGTTGGACATGAGTTGTTTCAGTCGGGTTTGGATTCGGTCCAGCATGAACCGCCCGATGGTGAAGAAGCTGCAATCCCGTCCCCGGGAGTTGGAACTCCACCACTTCGGGGAACAGACGACGCCCTAACTCGGCGAAGGAGGCTCGATCCAGGGTTAATCCCGCCACGACGAGATCTCTCAAGGTTTTGGCGTGGCTGAGCCGAAGAAACGGTTGACACAGACATAGAATCCACCGCATCGCGTCGGTCGGGTTCATCGCGATCCTTCCTTTCCAGAATAAGTTCGGGAATTCTGGAAGCTTCCACTACCTTATTTTCGAGAAGGATCGCGGTTTCTTCAAACCTTCCATCAAAAGTGGGGATGAGTCAGCCCAGGTACTGTTTGACATTGCGATGGGTTTCCTCGATACACCACCGGCCCGCGAATCCTCCAATGACCGTCTGGATCGCCAGAGTCAAGTCGGTCGAGACAAAAAAGTCGTCCAACTCCTTGCCTTCGGGGTCGCGGCTGATCACCAGCAACATCGGGGTCTGGCTGACCTTGTACCACAGGACGGGTCGGACAACCGCCAGCCGGGTTCGCTTGTGCCCCCGCTCCGAAGTTTGGATCCGCTTCCACGATCGGATCTGTCGTGCCATCTGTTGGGGACAAGCCAATCGGCGTCCCCGTTGGCGGGGCCGACCCCGCTGGTGATGTCGTCGTTGCGGGGGCAAATCGTACAGAACGGCATCCCGGCGAATCCGGGAGATCCGATGAACCCGAGGGGCAAGCCTTCCGGCCAGCGAGGCGTAAAACCCGTCGGCATGCACGCCAAACGCCCGTTCCGGGAACGCCTCGGACAGAGTCTGAAGCATCTGCTGGGCCAGATCGATCAACGAGTCGCCGTTTTTGCGGTGGACGGCCATTCGGATCGGCAACCCCAGAGGTATCCCACCCCACGGTGGAATCACCCGCACGGTCAGGATCACCAGATTCAGGCCCCAGGCATGAACCACCCGGTTCCGGGTCGAGCGAACCGCATCCCGCCACCAGCCGGCCCCTTCGACCTTGGGGCCGGACCGATGAAAGACCGTGTCGTCCAGGTCCAGCAGGATCGTTCCGGAAG
>PMBP01000272.1 GCA_003152975.1 Phycisphaerales bacterium
GCTTCGACCAGAAGCCCTTCCGCAAACTGATGATGCAGGTGTGGGGGGCCAACTGCGTTCCCAGCCCCAGCTCGGAAACCAACGCCGGCCGCAAGATCCTCGCCGAGATGCCCGATACGCCCGGCTCGCTGGGCATCGCGATCTCCGAGGCCATCGAGCAGGCCGTGACCGATCCCACGGGCAAGACCCGCTACTCGCTGGGCAGCGTGCTCAACCATGTGATGCTGCACCAGACGATCATCGGGCTGGAGGCCAAGGCCCAGCTCAAGAGCATCAACGAAAAGACGCCTGATGTCATTATCGGCTGCGCCGGCGGCGGCAGTAACTTTGCCGGCCTGGCGTTCCCCTTCACCACCGATAAGATCAACGGGGCCAAGATCGATATCATTCCCGTCGAGCCGACGGCCTGCCCGAAGATGACCAAGGGGCCTTTCGTGTACGACTTCGGCGACACCGCCTGCACGACGCCGCTGCTGGCGATGTTCTCGCTGGGCCACGCCTTTGTGCCGGCGCCCATTCATGCCGGCGGTCTGCGTTACCACGGCATGGCGCCGCTGGTCTGCCAGGCGATCGTCGAGGGGCTGTTCACGCCGCGGGCGATCGACCAGATCGAGTGCTACAAGGCCGCGATGACCTGGGCCCAGACCGAGGGTTCGATCCCGGCGCCGGAGACCAGCCACGCCATCGCCGCGGCGATCCAGGAGGCCAACAAGGCCAAGGAAGAAGGCAAGGAAAAGGTCATCCTGTTCAACTACAGCGGGCACGGCCTGATGGACCTGATGGGCTACGATGCGTACCTGACGGGCAAGCTGTCGCCGTATTCGCTGCCCGACAACGAGATTCGCAAGGCCGGGGAAACGCTCAAGCAGTACCCCCCCGCCCCACGGAACAAGTCCGGCAAGTGGTGACAATCAGGATATAGGATATAGGCGATAGGATTTAGCAGGGGCACATGGTGTGTGCCCCTTTTTTATATTGTGCACACGCTGTCCGCCGGCGGGTGGCAGCCAACGCGAAGGCGATGGAATCGCCGAAGCGGTGGATGGGGGAAATGTTTCGACGCCAAGACATCCACCTCGAACCGATCCTTCGGATTCGGATCTCGGTGGCTGCCACCCTTCAAGATTATAAGGGTCAGGGGTTTGCGGTATCGCCTTTTGATTTTTCCAATTCGGCGATTTTGGACTTGGATTCTTTGTAGTTTCTCTCGCCCAGGCGGCTGACTATCGGGCGCGTGGGGTACATGGTGCGGAACTGGACGCGGTAGGCGTCCTCGATCTGGACGGCATGGCGATAATCCCGCAGGGCCAAGTCGCTGCGGCCAAGCTGTTCGGCAAGCTGCGCCCGCAGCAGCAATACCCGATCGCAGGCTGGATAGCATTCCAGCGTCTTGTCGGCCCAGGTGAGGGCATGCTGCAGAGAAGCGGTCTTCGCGTCGCCGGATTGCGACCGGGCGAGTTGCTCGTAGGCGCGGCTGAGCCGTTCGTAGGCCTTGAACGAATCGGGGTTGCGCATGGCCGACAGCATGAATGCGGCAATGGCCTTGCGGATCTGCTCGGCATCCTTCTCGGCGGCAAACTGGAGGCGGGCGTTGCCGAGAAGTCGCGGCAGATCGGGATTGAGCGGATCGATATTCACGACCGCTTGCAGCAAGGTCAGCGACTCCCTGGCCGTGGAGGCCCGCATGGCGTCCTGCACCTGCCGGCCGCTGAAGACGGCGGGCTTGAAGACCCACTCACGGTATCCGCCGAAGGCCACCACCAGCGCCGCGACCATCGCGACGCGGACGGGGTTTGTTGAGCGGAACACTTGCGGCGGAGGCAACGGACGCATCGCAATGCGGCAGGCCAGCAGCACCCACAGGGCCGTCCAGATGCCCGGCTCGAAGATCGCAAAGTCCACGAGATTGGCGACCAGGACCGCGACGATTCCGCAGTCGAGGATCACCGAGGCCGCGTCATCGGCGCGGTCATCGGGCCGGATACGGTGGATCGCTGCGCAGACGATCAACAGGGCGCAGGCGAAGACGATCGCCGGTGTCAGGTATAAATAGATATACAAAAACAGCTTTTGATCACCTTCCACCGTCTCGGCGGCAACGAAGAACGGCCGGAACAAGAGCAGCACCGCACAGAGGCACACGCCGGCAAGGATCATCGCCAGCGGTGCGGGTTTGGCGTCCGTGGCGGATAGCACCGGAGCGGCACGGCATCGGTAGCGGTCGCGGACGATGGGTCCGGCGATCGCCAGCAGAAAACCGAGCAACCCGAGCGGCCCGTACTGGGCCAGGAGCGACAGCACGAAGTTGTGCGGGTCCTGGATGGTCTCCAGCGATTCGGGGGATTTGTAGCGCGGGTAATGGATGCCAAAGTTGCCGCCGCCCACGCCGGTTAGCGGATGATCGCCGATCAACTGCGTCGTCGCCGTCCAGTACTGTCCGCGGACGAGCATACTGTTGCCGCCGGGCAGACGACCGCGCTGCAGGCCGGTGTGGATGAGGGCGCCGGCGCCGAGAATTACGATAGATACGATCGCGATTGTCAGGACCATTCGCCGTTTGAAGATCCAGCCGCCGAACCACCGCCACGCCAAAAAGAGCCCAACGCCCACGATCATCGCGCCAATCGCGCCTTTGCTCTGCACGATTGCCATCGCCGCCAGCAGCGCCAAAAGCATCAGCGACAGCAGGGCCTGCGCCATCACGCGATTGGATCGCGGCTCGATCGATCGGGTCTGGACGAGCAGCGCCAGGGCCGCGGCCAGACACAGCAGCAGAAACGAGCCGGCCGAGTTACTGGTCAGGAAAAAACCGCGGATGTCTTTGGAGTACAGCCGGTGCTCGTAGAGCGAATGCTGAAAGGAGCCCGGCTCGATGCCGAGGGCCGACAACTGGGCGCCCGGGTCCTTTTCGTACTGCTCGATGAGCATCGCGTTGCTCGATGTGGCCTGCTCGCTGCACTGGTAGAGCTGCATCGCCCCAAGCGCCACAAGCACCGCCAGCGTGATCCGCACGCGGTTCGGTCGGTCGAGCAGTTGCACCAGCGCCAGCCCCGCGGCCATCGCCGCCAGCATCGTCACCGCGTCGGTGACGGCGTTGCGGGTGTGCGAGGCGACCTTGATGCCGACACCCACAGCCAGGGCAAACATCAGGATGCCCAGCCCCGAGCCGACCGGCCGCCAGGTCCACTGCCGCTGCAGGGCGCAGCCCAGCCACCACAGACCCGCGATGACCAGCAGCGCCGACGACAGGATGATGCTGTAGCCCTCGTTGCTCAGCGGCTGCGATGGATCGGTCGTGGGCGTCAGCGGGCTTTCGGTAAAGGTCGCGCGAAGACAGAGGACGGCCAGTATCCCAAGCCATAGCAGAAAATGAAAGATTTCGGTTGTCCGCGTGTTCTTCTGCATACCCAGGTCACATTTTCAATTTTCTATTTCCGATTTTCAATTGGTCCGTGTGGTTACTTCCTTGTCCACTTGTCGAAGACGGAGACGACCGGCAGGGCGTTGCCGTCGTCGGCGAAGAAACCGCGGCTTCGCAGGCCGCCGGTGACGGCCGGTTCCCACCAGAAGACGCCGACGCCGCGGTTGTCGGGCGTATCGAGGACGATGCGATGGACCGCGTCGAGGAAGTCCCGCTGGCCCTCGGGTGATTCCGGAAATGGCGAGGGTTTATTCTTGTATTCGGTCGGCCGCCAGCAGTAGGCCACCTCGACGAGGATGATGTCCTTGCCGTACGCCTTGGCCATGAAGGCCAGGTTCTCGCGGAGGTCCAACAGCGTGCCGTGCCACCACGGGTAGTACGATTGGCCGATACAATCGAACTCGATGCCATAGGAGAGCAGCTTGTCGAAGAACCACTGCGTCGCCTTGCGGTCGGCGCCCTTGTCGATATGGATCATGATCCGCGGCCGCTTGCCGTCGCCGGCGCCATCGGCCACGCCGCGGATGCCGGCCTTGATCAGATCGGCCAGGTTGTCCCAGTTGTCCGGCAGCTTGCCGTCGGGCCAGAGCATGCCGTTGCTGATCTCGTTGCCGATCTGGACCATGTCGGGCAAAACTCCGGCCTTCTTGAATTCGGCGATCGTGTCCCGGGTGTATTCGAAGACGGCGGTCGTCAGGTCGGCGTGGTTCTTGCCTTCCCAGGCCTTGGGGAGGACCTGCTTGCCGGGGTCGGCCCAGGTATCGGAGTAGTGGAAGTCCAGCAGGAATTTGTAGCCCAGCTTGCGGGCATCCTGCGCCAGGCCGATCGTGTAGGCCAGGTTGTTGGGCAGCCGCGTGGGGGTGTGGAAGAGCCGCAGGCGGATCCAGTTGTAACCGTGATCGGCAAAGAGCTGCAGGCCGGGCTTGGGTTGGTCGGCGTCCTTGAAAACTGTTCCGGCACCTTCGGCCTGCTTGAGGAACGACAGGTCGGCGCCGATNNCCGTGGTCGCGGAAGATCTGCAGGCCCGGCTTCTCCACGCCGGCGTCCCTGAACTTCGTGCCGCCTGCCTCGGCCTGCGCGAGGAACGACAGGTCGGCGCCGATGGCATACTCGGCGGCAAAGGCGGGACAGTGGAGAAGGATCACAAAAACCATAGCCCAAAAACAAGTTCGTATGGATCTTAATTCCATCAATTCACTTTCTCGATTCCGTATAATACAATGTAAACACAATAATTAGACAAATAACCCCTACACACCAACTCACAACAGTATGGATCATACAATAAGGGGCTTTGCTATCCGCACCAAATATGATGAAATCAAGTACGGCTAATAATGCAACCCAAGTAAGTATTTTCATCATGAGTCGTATATTTTGCTCTCGCATGATTCTAAACACACCTTTTCTTAATCCTATATCTTGACGACTTTATTGTTGTCCACTTGCCTTTCCGGTTGCTTCCAGGATCGCGATGATCGTCAGGATGATCAGGGTCTGGGCGAAGATCAGGACGGCCTGGACGACTGTCGCGTCGTGGAGGAGCAGGCCACCGAGGCTGGTGCCGATGGTCGCAAGGTAGAGCGTCAGGACGGTTTGCTTGTCGGAGAGCCCTCGTCGCTGGAGGCGGTGCGAGAAATGCTGCGTATCGCCGACCAGCGGCGATTTGCCCTGGCGGATCCGCAGGAACGAGACGCTGAGGAAATCGTACAGCGGCACGGCCATGACCACCAGCGGCAGAAAGACCGCGTACAGCGAGGTGCCCGACTCGCGGTGGTAGTAGGTCGTCCGCACCGACAGCATCGCCACGACGAATCCGATGACCAGCGAGCCGGCGTCGCCCATGAAGATGCTGGCCGGCGGGAAGTTGAAGACCAGATACCCGGCGAGAGTTCCCAGCACCAGCAGGGCCAGCGCGCTGACAAAGACCTGGCCGGACTGGATCGCGGCCAGCAGCAGCACGGCGGTGACGATCCAGGCGATGCCGGCGGAGAGGCCATCCATGTTGTCGAGAAAGTTGAACGCATTAATCAGGAATACGATCCACAGCACGCTCAGGACGGTTGTCACGATCTTGCTGGGGATGAACAGCTCCACGCGGATGTCGGCAAAGACGGCCGCGGCGATGGCGACGGCGAATTGCACAGCGAGTTTCCCATACGGGCCGAGGCGTTTGCGATCGTCGGCCAGGCCCATGAAGAACAACGATCCGATGGCGATGACGACGACGATCAGTTGCGGGGTCTTGTCGACGAAGCCCTGGGCGTGGAACGCGAGTTGATTGCCGAGCCAGCCGGCGGCACCCAGATGGACCAGGGCGATCCCCGCCAGCAGGAATAGCACAATCGTGGCGGTGATGGCGATGCCGCCGCCCATCGGGATGATGGTGCGGTGGTAGCGGTCGTTGCGCGGGCGGGCGACGAAGCTGACTCTGGTCGCCCAGCGGCGAACAACGGCCGTCAGGATCACTGAAATCAGGAACGAGCTGCAGAGCAAGATCAGGGCCATGAAAGCGTAGGGATTAATGGGTGGGCCCTTTCGAAATTTTCAATTTTCGTTTTTCAATCTTCAATTTGCTATGCCTTTCCGTCGTTGCTCTACAAGTCGTTGTCGCACCTGCGAGAGGAACGGGTGGTAGCGGTCGTCGCGGAAATCGGGAAAGGTAAACGGGTAGCTCTTCCAGACGCCCTGATGGAACGACAGCGTGACCTCGGCGTACATATTCCGGCCGATGTAGATGCGGTGAGCGAAGTTTTTGGTCGAGGCCAGCACCAGCTTGGAGGGCTCGATCAGGCCGGGGTCGAGGTTGACCGGGCGCGGCAGGCCGGTGCTCAGCCGCTCGGCCAGTTCCAGCTCCATTGCGTTGGTGCGGTGCTTGATCGCGGCAAGCTCGCCGGGATCGATGGGCGTGTCGATGCTCACAAACTGCCGCAGGATGTGCTCGCCCGTTTCGTCCTTGTAGTACTCGGTCTGCGTGAACGGCCAGACCTCGCTGTGCAGGTCGCTGGCGCCGAAGTCGGCGGTCACGGCCTCGACGGCGGCCCGCAGGCAGCGATCGTCGGCCGCGAGGATCCCGACAATCAGCTTGACCGGGCTGGGTGGTTCAGGCGTACCCATAGGGCACAGGATCCAAGAGCGTTAAACTTGTTGCGGGTAGCTGGTCTCTGGTCGCTGGGAAGGATTTAGGAGATAGGGGATAGGATTTAGATCGGTATTCCGGCTTGCGCGGGAATGACAACGATCTGTCGCAACGACTCCTTGGCATATCCTATATCCTAATACTACAACGCTATACGCGACC
>PMBP01000078.1 GCA_003152975.1 Phycisphaerales bacterium
CTTGATGATGTATGCGATGTTCCCCAGCGGTTTGAGTGCCTCGACAAAATCCAACCCGTGATAGCTCGGGTCCGGTCCGGCGATCAGCGGAAATTTTCCGTTGGTCCAGTCGAACTTTCCCGAGTCGACGATCACGCCGCCGATCGAATTGCCGTGGCCGCCGATGAACTTGGTNNAGATACGGCGAGACCGTGTTGTCCAGCACCAGCGGGATGCCGTTCTTGTGGGCCAAGGCCGACAACGCGTCCAGGTCCGCCACATCCAGCTTCGGGTTGCCGATGCTCTCGGCGTAGATCGCCTTGGTCTTGGGGCTGATTGCCTTTTGAAAACCGGCCAGGTCATTGGATTTGACGAAGTGAACCTTCACGCCAAGCCGCGGGAAGGTGTAGTGAAACAAAGTATAGGTTCCGCCGTACAGGTTGTCCGCCGACACGATCTCATCGCCGGCCTTGGCGATGTTCAGCAACGCCAGCGTGATCGCCGATTGCCCGCTGGCCACCGCCAGCCCTCCAACCCCGCCATCCAGCGCCGCGATCCGCTGCTCCAATACGTCCGTCGTCGGATTCATCAAGCGNNGAAGTGGTTTGATAAATCGGTACCGCCCGCGCTCCCGTCGTCGGATCCGGCTTTTGCCCGCCGTGCAATGCCAGTGTTTCAATGTGGAGATTCTTGCTCAAACTTGACATAATCATGACTCCTAATAAATTTTCCTGATCCCGTTAAATGTAGTACATTACCGTATCTTTTGTTTTTTCCCGAAGTTGTTCCACCAACTCGGCCAGGTGGATCTGCCGCAACGATTCCATCATGGCCTGTCCCAGCTTTTCCCACACGCCCTGGCTGACGCACTGCGTGGCCCGGGAACACCGCTTCGGATCCCGCGTACACTCCACCAGCGTCAAGTCGCCTTCAAGGGCCGTCACGATGTCCAGCGCCGTGATCTCGGCCGGCGGCCTGGCAAGACTATACCCGCCGTGAGCCCCGCGTGTCGCGGTAATCAAATTGGCGGCCTTCAGGTCGATTACAATCTGGCTCAGATACTTTTCCGAGATATCCTGCGATCGGGCGATATTCTTCAAAAATAACGGCCCCTTCCCATCATGAGCCGCCAGCTCAATCATTAACCGTAAACCATACCGCGCTCGCATCGATATTTTCATGTTCACTTGACCCTTTATACACTACTAAATCAATCGCAACACAAGTAATTATAACACTATCGAATTACAAGTCAATAGAAATTCATAGAATATCGAAAATATTTTCACTCCATAAAAAGCGGAGTCAAGGCCAGAAAAACCTTGATATTACTATCGAAAACGAGATTGCATCTCGGAATGAGACCGTGATATACTGGTGATATGACTCAGTCATTCGTGTATAGGAACTGTTTGACTCGCCGATCGGTTCTCAAGTCAGTGATGACTCTTGGTGCCGCCTACGCCATTCCCACGATCATCCCGGCCTCAGTCCTTGGCGCCAATGCCCCCAGCAAACGGATCGTACTGGCGATGATCGGCACCGGCAATCAGGGAACCAACAACCTCAAGGGTTTCCTACAACTTCCGGATGTCTATGTCCGGGCCGTCTGCGATGTTAACCGTGCCAGCTACGGCTACAAAACCGCCGACCAATACCTCGGCCGCGAACCAGCCCAGCAGATCATCGATGACTTCTATTCATCAATGAACCTCAATGCATCTATCCGGAATTGTTTTGCCTGCACCGATTATCGCGAGATCCTCGCCCGGCCCGACATCGACGCCGTCGTTATCACCGTCCCCGACCATTGGCACGCCGTCATGGCCGTCGCCGCCGCCCGCGCGGGCAAAGATATCTACTGCGAAAAGCCGCTGGCCTTGACCATCTCTGAAGGCCGCCGGATCGTCGAAGCCGTCCGTCTCCACGGCGTCGTCCTCCAGACCGGCAGCCACGAACGCTCCAATCGCCAATCGCGCTTCGCCTGCGAACTGGTTCGCAACGGCTGCATCGGCCGCCTCCGGAGAATGATTGCCATTGTCGGCCCCAACAACAAGACCGCCCCCGCCCGCGACTGGACACCGCAGCCGGTCCCCGATGGTTTTGAATACGACCGCTGGCTCGGTCCCGCACCTTATGCCCCTTATCATCCTGATCGGTGCCTGTACAACTTCCGCTTCAATCTGGATTATTCAGGGGGACAAACGACAAATTACGGCGCCCACTCGATCGACTTGGCCCAGTGGGGCAACGACACCGAGCGGACCGGCCCGATCGAAGTCGAGGACCTCGGCGGCGAGTTTCCCTCCGATGGATTGTTCACCGCCCCGACAAAGATTCATTTCCGTGCCTTGTATGCCAACAATGTCGAGTTGATCTGCAAGACCGGTCCGGAAGATGTCCAGATCCGCTTCGAAGGCGATCGCGGCTGGGTCCAGACCGGCTACCGTGGTTTCTCCTGCTGGCCGGAAAACCTTCAGACGGCCGTCTTCGGCCCCGACGACATCCGCCTGGGCGATAGCGCAAACCACTACCGCGACTTCATCGACGCCGTCAAATCCCGCGGCATCCCGGCCGCCCCCGCCGAGATCGGCCATCGTTCCGCCACCGTCTGCCACCTCGGCAACATCGCCATGCTCCTCAAGTGCAAGCTCCGCTGGGATCCCGACCGCGAACGATTCGATAATGACGACCAGGCCAACCGCCTGCTATCCAAGCCCTACCGTGCCCCCTGGCGGATCTGAATTTCTCGACAAGGATTCTACGGATGTCCGTTCCGTTCATTCCTCCTGTCGGATGCGGAGGGCAAAGTCCACCGTGTAAGGTGGTGCGGCGACCGTTCGTTCTTCGCCGGTATGCGTGAGGATGTCGGTGCGAAGAATTGTTCCAGTGGCCGGATCAATCCAGTCGAAATGATACTTTCCTGTCGGTATGTGGAAGATCAGGTTGGGCTCATAGCTGCCGGGCATGACCTGGTAAGATGAGCCATCCTTCAACCTGCTATGGTGGAGATAGAGGGCATACTGTTTGCCCGGCTCGCTGAGGCATCGCCAGATGGCGCCCTGGGGCACACCGCCAATCAACACCGTCTTGTCGGGCCTCATCCGCAGAAATTCAAAGCCGTGCATGAATTCCTTCAGGTTCCGCAGCGCCGTGAGGACCTGCGCATTGTCCGGTGTTTGTCCGGAAGGATTGTCCACGGTGAAACAGCCGTTGAGTTGATTGAATCCGGCCCCGCCGCCCACGATGAACTC
>PMBP01000123.1 GCA_003152975.1 Phycisphaerales bacterium
AGGGCCTCGTCGCTTCCACCATAGAGGGTCAGCGGTCTTGGCGCAATCATACCCAGACTATCCGGTATGTCGCAGACCCGCAGGACATTGAGGAACTGCGGAGCGGCCGAATCCATGTGTGATGATGGGGGATCTTTTAGGATTACGCCGCTGATTTGGTCATCCCAGATTGCCGCATACGCAGCCAGAATGCCGCCCGGTCCCGTACCGGCGACGACGACCGGACATTTGTCGGAGTGTCTGGCCCGCAGGAATTCAGCGGCCGCGATGATATCCCAGACTCTGCCGGTATCAGCCGTGCGGCCCAGCAGGACCAGCGACCGCTCGACGAAGTTCGGCGGATTCGTTTGCGTCCAGCGGGTGGCGCCGATGCCTCTCGGTGTGCAGAGATATATTTGATCGCCGGATTCACGAAGGCCGTTTGCCCACGCCGAGACGCCATCTGCGGCACCTAGACCCTGGACAACCAGCAGGATTCGTTTTGTCTTTTCGGTCGGGGCGGGATCGCCGATGGTTTCAAGCCCGATCTGAATGCCCGGTTCAGATGTCAAACGCAGTTTTCCGTTTGGCGAATCTTCCAACAGTTCGGCGGGAGGGATTCGTTCAGGGAAACTGCGGAAGGTCACCCGCCTCAATTCCGATACAAGCGTCTGTTTCCATTTTTCGTACTCGCCTTTGGCGGGGACGGCGACCTTGGCGATCGGGACAAAATGCCGGTCGATTGTCGTGTTCAGCTCGTCTTTGGGGATGTCGGAATCCTGCGGGAAGACGCGAAGCTTTTCCGGATCGATCGGATGCTGCGGCTTGCCGTCAACTTCGGTTACCAGATCCACTTCGCTATCGGTCACGATACCGGGATCGCCCTTGAGGTATGTATTCAGGAATCGGAACGCGGCCTGGCGGATATCCTGCCGGTAGGCATGTCCGCCGATGCTGACGAAGCTGTCGAACGAATCGCCAGCCCCGTATAAGCTATAGATCCGCTCCAGCCGTGCGGACACCCGCTCATTAGCATCCATGGGAAAAATGGAGTCCTGGTCGCTGTTGGTGAACATCATCGGCCGCGGCGCGATCAGCGCAGCAATCCGGGTCCACGGCCACGAGAAGGTGTTGTACAGAAACATGCAATCGCAATGGCCGTTGATGACCCGGTTGGGGATGTATGACAGCAGGTCGGCCATGCCGCTGACGGGTACGGCCGCACAGACGCGCTCGTCGGCGGCCGCGATCCAGTAGGTTGCCGCACCGCCGCCGCTGATGCCGGTAACGGCGATCCGTTGCGGATCGACATCCGGCCGACTCTGGAGGTAGTCGATGCCGCGGATTCCGTTGAGGCATTCGACGCCGGCGGGCGTGTATCCGCGGGAGTGCCACCACCATCGGCCTTCACGATAGGTGCCGTGGTGAATGGCGGCGATCTCGCCGAGCTGCAGCGAATCGAGCGTCAGGCAGATGGTGCCGTGGCGGGCCAGCCAGATGCCGTGCGACTGGTAGGCCGTCTTGTTGCCGTCGCGGCCGCGATTGGAATGGCCGCAGACATAGAGGACGGCGGGAAGGCGACGGGCTTTAAGATTTTCGGATGGACGGTAGAGATTGGCCGTGACATACAGGCCGGGGCGGCTCTGGTAATGGAGCTTTTCCACGACAAAGCCCTCGCCGCTGAAGCTGCCCGTAACGGTCGCTTGCAGGGGTGTCGCCTCGGGCATCGGCGACAGGCCCAGCATGTAAAAATATTGCTCTCGATATTCCGGGCGCAGCTTTTTCCACTGCTCGGGGGATTGGATGTCGGTGGCGAATTGCTGTTCGATTTCCGAGGTTATGCGATTCAGATACGCCTGGATCATCGTGTCGCCGGGGTTGTCGCGGTCGGGTTGGCCGAGAGGTTGCCCGACTGCCAAAGAGACCAACATCAACAAGCCGACAACTTCCATGAAATGCAGTTTCCGCATGATCGTTGCTCCTGCTAAACGATTCATCAAGTCGATTCAACGATTTCATTTTACGCGCGGTTCTTGAAAACGCAAGGATTGGCGGGTATGCTGTCGCGGGCTTGCACGATTGGTGCAAGGATCGGTTCGGGTTTCGATCGGAGAGTGACTATGAACGGGATCACACGCCGTACCTTCATCAAGGCCTCTGCGGCCGCGGGGATTTCCACGCTGGTCCCCTTCTCGCGGGTTCGCGGCGCCAACGACGATCTTCGGCTGGCCGTTATCGGCCTGAACAATCAGGGGGCCAATCATGTCGGGTGGTTCCGCGAGGTTCCCGGTGTGCGGATTGCGGCGCTGTGCGAGGTTGATTGCGATGTCCTCGGCCGTGAGGAGAAAAAATTCGACGAGCGCAACGAGAAGGTCGAGACCTTCACCGATGTCCGAAAACTCCTCGACAGCCAGGATATCGATGCGGTCGTCGTGGCCACGCCCGACCATTGGCACGCCCTGATGATGATCTGGGCCTGTCAGGCGGGCAAGGATGTCTATTGCGAAAAGCCGGTTGCCTATTCGATATGGGAAGGCCGGCAGATGATCCAGGCGGCCCGCAAGTACGGGCGGATTGTGCAGTCCGGCATTCAGCGGCGATCCGACGAGGGGATCCGTGAGGCGGTTGGCTATTTGCAAAGCGGCGCATTGGGGGCCATCCGGTCGGTCACAGGCGTTGTCTATACCCGGCGCGACAGCATCGGAAAGGTTGACGGGCCCCAGCCGATCCCACCGGCGGTGGATTTTGATCTGTGGACGGGGCCGGCGCCGATGGGACCGCTGATGCGAAAGAAACTGCATTACGACTGGCACTGGGTGTGGCCCACGGGCAATGGCGATTTCGGGAATAACGGGATTCACTATATCGATATATGCCGCTGGGTCCTCGGCCAGAACAAGCTGCCCCCGAAAGTCATGAGTTTCGGCGGCCGTTTCGGCTATGTCGATGACGGCCAGACGCCGAATACGCAGATTGTCTATCTGGATTATCAGCCGGTGCCGATCCTCTTCGAGGTCCGCGGCCTGCCGAGGGCTACGGGGGATAAGGCCATGGATGTCTATCGCGGTATTCAGGGCGGGCTTGTGGTCCAGTGCGAAAATGGCTACTTCGCCGGCGGCGACGGCGGCTGGGCGTACGACAACGGCGGCAAGAAGATCCGGCAGTTCGTCGGGTCCGGCGGGGGCAAGGAACATCACGAAAACTTCATCCAGGCTGTCCGCAGCCGCAAGGCGAGCGATCTGGCTGCCGACATCCTTGAGGGGCATCTATCCAGCGCGCTGTGCCACATGGGCAATGTTTCCTATCGCATGGGCGCCGAACTGCGGCGCGGGGCGGCGCTGGAGGCCATCAAGGGTCGAAAGGATCTGGCCGATTCATTCGAGCGATTCGACGAACACCTCAAGCGCAACGGTGTCGATGTGGAGAAATCCGCGGGGACACTGGGCCCGTGGCTGCAGTTGGATCCGGAATCGGAAACCTTCGTCGGCGATTTCCGCGAGAAGGCCAATGCCCTGGCCACACGGGAATACCGCAAGCCGTTTGTGGTTCCTGGTCAGGCGTAACAACGAATCGAACAAGGAAAGGAAGGAGAGCGGCTATGAATCGACGAACTTTCATGAAATCCACGCTGGCCGGGGCCGGCATGTTGGCTTCGATGTCTTCATCACGATCCGCGGCGGCAGACGACAAGATCGTCGTCGGTGTAATGGGACTGGGCGGCCGGGGGACTTTTCTGGCCGAGAGTTTTGCCAAACGGCCCGATGTGCGGATCGCGTACCTGTGCGATGCCGACACGCGGCGGTTGGAACCGGCGCGGGCGGTTATCGAGAAACACCAGCAAACGGGAGTCAAGCTCGTCCAGGATTTTCGGCGGATCCTCGACGACCCCTCTGTGCAGGTCCTCGTCAACGCCACACCGGACCATTGGCACGCGCTCGGGGCGATCCTGGCCTGCCAGGCGGGCAAGGATGTGTATGTCGAAAAGCCGATGACGCACACCCTGTGGGAAGGCCGCAAGATGATCGAGGCGGCCGGCAAGTACAAGCGGGTCATCCAGGTCGGCATGCAATCCCGCAGCGCCGCCTATGCCGCGCCGGCTCGCGAATATGTCCGGTCGGGCAAGCTTGGCGAGGTGTACCTGGTCCGAGTCTTCAACATGATGCAGCACTCCATGCAGCCGGCCGGGCCCGATCAGCCCGTTCCTTCGGAGGTGGACTTTGACTTGTGGTCAGGCCCCGCACCCCTGTTACCGTACAACCAGTCCCGGGTCTGGTTGAACCGATGGGAGTACAGTTGCGGCGCGATCCCCGGGGACCTGATCCATCAACTGGATTTGGCGCGATTTCTGCTTGACGACCTTCCGGCCCCGAAGGCCGTCAGTCACGCCGGCGGCGTCAACGCCCTCAAGGACGGCCGCCAAATCCCCGACACGCAGATCGTCACCTGCGAATACGGCCCGCTGACGATGATGCTCGAGTCGGCGCTGTGGTCGCCGTACATGAAAAAGACACCCATAGAACTTCGCGACACCGATGGGATCCCCGATTGGCCCTTCAACGGCACGCGGATCGAGATCCTGGGGACCAAGGGCTTTATGATCTTCGGCCGACACGGTGATGGTTGGCAGGCCTGGGATTCAAACGGAAAAGCCATTGAGTCCCACCCGGGCAAACAGGGTGACAGCGAGCACATCGACAACTTTCTGCAGTGCGTTCGTACGCGGAATAAACCCACCGCCGATGTCGAAAACGGCCATCAATCGGCCCTGCTGTGCCATTTGGCCAACATTTCCTATCGCGTCGGCAATCGTAAACTCGAATTCGACTCGCAAACAGAGACGATCAAGAATATCCCCGAGGCCAATCAATACCTCAAGCGAGCTTATCGGCAGCCGTGGGTAATTCCTGACAATGTGTAGATAAATAACGAATATGGAGAATAACATGACCCTGAATCTTCATGACATCATCAGCAAACGAATCGTTTTGGCGTTCATCTTGTTTTATGTCGTTGCGGGATTCTGTGTTGCGGCCGATGTGCCGCAGGAAAAGGTCATCCGTCTGGGCATGATCGGGCTGGACACCTCGCATGTGACGGCCTTTACGCAGTACATCAACGATCCGCAAAAGGCAACCGGCTGCCGTGTTGTGGCCGGATTTTCGGGCGGCTCGCCGGATATCGAATCCTCCGCAAAACGGGTTCAGGGCTACACAGATGAGCTTCGAACCAAGTATGGCGTGGAGATCGTCGGCTCCATCGAAGAACTGAGCAAGAAGGTCGACGGGGTTCTGCTGGAGAGCGTGGACGGCCGTCCCCATCTGGCCCAGGCCAAGCCCGTCATCGCCGCGGGCAAACCGCTCTTTATCGACAAGCCCATGGGTGGCAACTTGGCCGATGTGCTGGAGATTTTCCGGCTGGCCAAGGAGAAGGGTGTCCCCTGCTGGTCGAGCAGTTCGCTGCGGTTCTCGCCGTGGATGGACAAGATTCGCACGCGCGAAGAAACCGGCGACATCCTCGGTTGCTGTGCTTACAGCCCCTGTTCGCTGGAAGAGCACCATCCGGACCTCTATTGGTACGGCGTGCACGGCGTCGAGATGCTCTTTGCGGTGATGGGGACCGGGTGCCAGAGCGTAAGCCGCACCCAGACGGCCGACACTGAGCTGGTCGTCGGCGTGTGGAAGGATGGCCGCGTGGGGACCTACCGCGGAATCAAGAAGGGCAAGCAGGACTACGGCGTGCTCGTCTTCGGCTCCAAGGCGATCGTGCCCGGCGGTGCCTATGCCGGTTACGGGCCGCTTTGCGACAAGGTCGTCGAGTTCTTCAAGACCGGCAAGATCCCAGTACCACAGGAAGAAACCGTCGAGATCTTCGCCTTCATGTCTGCGGCCGATCAGTCCAAGAAAGAAAACGGCAAACCCGTCCTGCTGGAAACCATTCTCGAAGAGGCCCAAGCCAAGAACAAGGCTGCTTCCAAGAACTGATCACTTACTTTCCAATCCCCGCAGCGTACAGTGTCTTGTTGGTCGCGATGAACAGCGTCTTGTTGGCCGCGATGACGGTCGCCGAGATGGGTGCGTCCAGATCGATCGCTGCCAGTTGTTTCTTTTCGCGGGCGGCGGCAAAGACCCACAGCTCGCCGCGCCGCGTGCCCAGATAGACCTTGCCATCGGCGACCATCGGCGAGGCCCAGATCTCCGCGCCCAGGTCCTGCGTCCAGACCGGCTTGCCCGTGGCTGCATCGATGCAATGCAGAACACCCTGGGTGTCGGCCGCGAAGACCAGCCCCTCGACAATCGCCGGCGTCGAGCAACTGTGGTGGTTGAGGTCATACGACCAGATCAGCGCTGACGACGAGATGTCGCCTTCGCCTTCGGCCTTGAAGCACTTGAGCCACGCCTGATTCTTGCCCCACCAGATATCCCCGCCGACGGCCACCGTGATTCGTCCCGAGTCGAACACGGCCATGCCCTTGATGTTGCTAGGGCTGGTTTCGCGGTTGGTGAGGTACTGGCTGACATTTTCCTTCGGCCCCGTCGGGTCCGGGTCAAACTTCCAGATCCGCTTGAGCGTCTCGACGGTTCCGGCCGGCGGAACCGCTTTGAGCATCTCGAAGGCATAGACGACTCCATCGCCGCCGCAGAAGTACACGAACCGCCGATCGCTAATGACGCCAATGCCGGGCGACGACCAGGTCGAGTGGAAAATCCGCGGGCCGATGCCCTCGTTGTCGCGGGCGAGCAGTCGCCCCGTGGCCTTGTCCAGCACGATCAAACTGGGCCCGTCGGGTTTGCGGATCTTGCGGTGGGTGTTATCGACGCCGTTGCTGGTGTTGAGGTACAGGAACGGCCCGTCGATCAGGATCGATGCGTGGGCCGCGTCGTGTGGATAGGTTCCCGCCTGCGAGGGGATGTCGAAGGCCCAGAGGATATCGGCGTCTAGGTCGCACAGTGCGTCGGGGTCTTTGTCTGCGGGCGATGCGAAGCGGGCCTCGTCCTTGAACGGCCCGTCGTTACCGTTGGCCATGCCGTTGATATCCAGGCACACGACCTTGTCGCTGCTGGTGAGCGTATAAACGCGGTCGCCCTCGACGGTCACCGGGCAGGAGTTACCGGCCCGCGGCCAATCGAGATAAACATCCGTTGCCCCAATCTTCTCCGAGACCAACTGCCAGCACAGAGAGCCGTCGGATTCCTTCAGGCACAGGGTAATGCCGCGGTCGCCGGTATGGTGCGGATCCCGCGGGCGGATGTTGTTGGTGCCGATGAAGACCTTGCCGCCGGAGATGATCGGCGTCGAGTAGGTCTCGGTGCCCAGATCGGCCTTCCATCGCAGGTTGGTCCCGGCGGCCGGATCAAAGCTGGCCGGCAGGCCCGTCTCGGCCGAGACCTGGTTGCGGCCCCACGCCTGACCCCACTGCGGCTGATCGGCACAGAAGGCGGAGGGGATCGGCAGTGACAGGATCGTCATGCACATTGCGGTTATTCGTGTGCGGACAGAAGACATAATTTTCATAACGGCGCCTTGGTCAGGGAATGGTTACTAAGGGATGGCAATGACAAGCGATCAACCCCATTTCATCGCTGGCCGTTTGCCCGAATGGGTACAGTCGCTCAAGTACAGGTTAATCAAGTTCTGATACGAAATCCCCGTCTCTTTGGCGAGTTGCTTGAAGTAGGCGATCACATCTGTACCCAGTCGCAGCGTCACCTGCTTTTTCAATGATTTTGCGTAGGGGTTTCGTACCGATTCTTTGAAATCATATTGTTTTCTCATAAGGATCCTGTGTATTCTTTAACTTCGTGTTTCGTCGCTTTTCTGGCGGAAATGATCCGAATGATCCGCTCCGATTTCCGATAACTATGACAGACAACCACAAGGCGGAATCGTGTCGTCATGCCCAGCAGAATGTAACGATCTTCCGTATAGGAATGGTCCGGATCGAAGATCAACCGGGCGTCGGCATCCCAAAAGGCAGTTGAGGCCTCATCGAACGACACACCATGTTTTCGGTCATTCGCACGGGCTTTGTTGGGGTCCCATGAAAATTCGATCGTTTTCATAATTATATCGTACAGACAGAAGCATTATCCGTCAAGGACGATCCCGAAAGGGGGTGGACGGAATGTGGAATATGGATACAATGCTGGACACAAGGTTGTGTTTGGCAAGTTTGTTTGAAACCAAAATCCTGAGGATCGGTTTATGAACAATTTCGAATATTTCAATCCGGTGAAGGTGGTCTTCGGCAAGGGCTCCATTGCCCGGGTCGCCGATCTGATCGACGCCAAAAAGAAGGTGATGATGACCTACGGTGGCGGCTCGATCAAGTCCAACGGCGTCTATGACCAGGTCGCCGGGGCCTTCGGCAAGCGTAAGTTCGTGGAGTTCGGCGGTATCGAGGCCAACCCCCGCTACGAGACCTGCCTGAAGGCCGTGGCCCTGGCCAAAAAGAAGAAGGTCGATTTCCTGCTGTCGGTCGGCGGCGGTTCGGTCCTGGACGCCACCAAGTTCATCGCCGCGGCGATCCGTTTCCGCGGCAAGGACCCGTGGGATATCCTGCGAACGATGGGCGGCTGCATCAAGGCGGCCGTACCGCTGGGGGCGATCCTGACCCTGCCGGCGACCGGCTCGGAGATGAACTGCTTTTCGGTGATCAGCCGCGAAAAGACCCAGGAGAAGCTGCATTTCGGCAGCCCGAAGGTCTTCCCGCAATTTTCCATTCTCGACCCGGAAACGACATATTCACTGCCGAAAAGCCAGGTCCGCAACGGCATCGTCGATGCCTTCGCGCATGTCATGGAGCAGTACATGACCCGCGATGTGCATACGCCCCTGCAGGACCGGCAGGCCGAGGCGATCCTCCGCACGCTGGTCGAGGAGGCCGACAAGATCCTGGCCGACCGGCCGGACTACGACAGCCGCGCGACCTGGATGTGGTGTTGTACGCAGGCCCTCAACGGCACCATTGCCTGCGGCTGCGTCGAGGACTGGACCACGCACATGATCGGCCACGA
>PMBP01000193.1 GCA_003152975.1 Phycisphaerales bacterium
CTTTCGCACTTTTTGATGGCAGTAGATGATGAATACGGTCGTTTATAATCAAAACCATACCAACCTTCCGATGCAAGATTGTTCAGATCTGAATTCGGGAGATTGGTATGGCTACGATACTGCCTATATCGACTTGGACCGAATTGGTCCAGCAATTTTTTCCGATTTTCACGCAGCCGACAACGCTGGTCTTCTTGCGACTGACGATCGGCTGGATTTTGTGTACCGGCCCACGCACGATCACCGGCATCCTTCCGTTTGGCGATCCCTCTGGCCTGCGGTCTCACGACATCTACCATCGTTTCTTTCCCGATGCCCATTGGGACCTGTCGGCGATATGGAATCGGCTGGCCGGGTTTCTGATCCGGAAGTTCGCTCCTTCCGGAACGATCCTGCTGGATCTGGACGATACCGTCTTTCACCGTACCGGCCGGAAGGTCGAAGGGGCTGGCTGGTGGCGGGATGCAGTCCGTTCGACCCGCAACCGAGTGGTCTATGCCTGGGGTCTGAACCTGGTGATCCTGACCCTGCGGGTTATCCCGCCTTGGGGCGGGATGCCCCTGGGATTGCCGATTCGCATGAAGGTTCATCGCAAGGGTGGCGACTCCCTGACCGATCTGGCCTTGCAGATGCTTGGGGAGGTGTCCGAGGCCTTTCCGGAGCGGGATTTTCGCGTACATGCCGACGGATTCTATGCCTCGCTGGCCGGCCTGCTTCCATCCCGGGTTCATCTGATCTCCCGCCTTCGACGGGATGCTGTTTTGTTCGACTTGCCTCCCCAGCGACGCCCTCACCAACGGGGCCGGTCTCGCAAACGGGGACGACGGTTGCCCTGTCCCCAACAGATGGCCCGACAGGTCCGGACTTGGCAACGGGTTCGGACCTCCGAACGAGGGCATACCCGAACCCGACTGGTTTATGTCCGACCGGTCCTGTGGTACAAGGTCAGCCAGACCCCGATGCTGCTGGTCATCAGTCGCGATCCCCAAGGCAAAGAGCGGGACGACTTTTTCCTCTCGACCGATTTGACATTGGCGGGTCGAATCGTCATTGGGGGATTTGCCGGCCGATGGTGTATCGAGGAGACCCACCGCAATGTCAAACAGTATCTGGGTGGGCAGCAACCCCAGACCTGGAAAGGTCGGGGACCCGAACGCGCGGCGGCGGTGTCGCTGATGCTGTATTCGCTGGTCTGGAGTTGGTGTCTTCAACAGAACAAGGGGCAACAGACCTGGACGGCACGGCCATGGTATGCCACCAAAGAGACCCCCAGCTTTCGAGATGCCCTGACGGCCCTGCGGCGGACGCTCTGGCGTCCGAGAATAATAGCGATGTTCGAATCCCGGTCCGGACAACATCAAAATATGACGCTCCTTATGAAACTCCTGTCAGAAGCGGCGTAACGCTCCATGAAAATCTACGAAAGTCCACATAAAGAAACCCAATTTCATTAACCAGGATATCGACAAGGATCTACTTTTGCATGATCCTGGGTAAAGCCATCACATTTTCGGTTCGAAGAGGTCGTAGTATCGTTTGGGGTTGTAGAATTTGTATTCGATGGCGCGGAAGAATTCGAGGGGGCCGCCGCTGCGGATGTTGTTGACGAGGGCGACGATCTGTTTTTGGGAGCGGAAGGCGGCGATGGCGGCCAGCTTGGCCTCGAGCATGTCCGGCGGCGTCTGGATGCGGAGGGTGGGGGCGGAGGCGAAGTCGCAATAGACGGCCATCTCGCACAGCCAGGAGATTTTCGGCAGCGGTTGGCCGAGTTCGGGCCAGATGCGGCCGCTGGCGTGGAACAGGCTGATGAGGAACTCGTCATAGACCAGCCGATGGGCGGGGTGGAAGTCGTTGTTGGTCGGCAGGAAGCACTGGGTCGGGCGGATGCGGCGGAGGTGCCAGGTGAAGGCATTCTGCAGGCCGGTATAGCCCTTGATGTTGAGCTTGCTGTAGGAGGGGGCGGGGAAGCGGCCGAGGAAGTCGTTGATGACGCCGCTGGGGAAGCCCAGGAAGGTGATGTTGTCACGGGGCACGCCGAGCTTCTGGTAGCATTCGAGGGTCTCGGCCTGGCGGATCTCGGCGATGTTGTCGCGCTCGTTGGGGTCGCAGTAGCCCATGCTGCCGTCGGTGACGATGAGGATGTGGACGGGGATCTTGTCGCGGCAGGCGAGCTGAATAAACAGGCCCGCCCCGAGGGCGACATCGTCGTCGTGGGGGCTGACCATCAGGAAGCATTCTTTGTCGTTTTGCCAGGAGCGCGAGACGCTGGCCAGCGTCGGGCCGACGCGGCGCTCGCCGGTAACCAGGCGTGTGAATTCGGGTTGTTCAATATTGGCGGGCATATAGACCTCTGAGATATTGGATCGCGGCTTTGGACACAAGAAATAGTTTAACCACGGATTACACGGATTCAAGACAAACTCTAAATACTAAATTCTAAACAAATTCAAAAACACAATAAAACAAATTCAAAACAACTGGATTCCCGCTTTCGCGGGAATGACAAAGGGGCCGCGATTAAGCTCGGCTCCAAAGATCCGTTCATACCGAATTATATCAGGTTGTTGAGCAGCGAATAGCGGGCCAGAGAGGCGGCACCGATGATGCCGGTATCTTCGCCGAGGGTGGCAAAACAGATTTCGGGATTTTCGGGTTTGAGTTTCCAGACCCACTGCTGGAAATGGTGGCGGATCCGCTGCAGGAGGACCTCCCCGGCGGCGATCATACCGCCGGTGAAGACGATCTGGGCGGGTTCTGTGGTGTGGAGCATGTTGACGCACATGATGGCCAGGGCCTCGGCGGTGCCTTCGGTGATCTGGAGGGCCAGAGCGTCGCCGGCGGCGGCCTGCTGATAGACATCCTTGCTGGTGAGGGTGCCCTTCTTGTCGAGGATGTGCTTAAGCGATGAGTCGGTCCCGCCGGCGCGAACGGCCTCGACGGCGCGGGCGGCGGTGGCCGATGCGGAGGCGTAGGCCTCGATGCAGCCGCGCTGGCCGCAATTGCACAGACGGCCGCCGGGGTAGATGATGACATGGCCGAGTTCGGCAGCATTGCCGCTGACGCCTTGGACGAGGCGGCCGTTGCAGACCACCCCGCCGCCGACGCCGGTGCCGAGGGTCATGAAGATCATGTCGTTGACATTCTTGCCGGCGCCCATCGTGAATTCGCCCCAGCAGGCGACATTGGCGTCGTTTTCGAGGATGGCCGGTTTGTTCCCCAACGCCTTGGAGACCATATCGCGCAAGGGGGTATCGACGAACTTGGGCATGTTGGCGCTCTTGATGATGACGCCCTTCTTGTAGTCGGCGGGGCCGGGGGTTCCGATGCCGATGGCGGCCAGATCCTTGATATCCAGGCCAGCCGACGACAGGAGGTTTTTGCCGGCCAGGCCCATCTGGTCCACGACATACTGCGGGCCCATATCGATATTCGTCGGGACGGAGGTCTTGCCCAGGAGGTTCATGTCTGAATCGAAGCAACCGATCTTGACATTGGTCCCGCCCAGATCGATGCCGAGAAAGTAGCCGGCTTTCTTCTTCGGGGCCGGTTTGGCCTTCGGTTTGGCGGCCGATTTTTTCACGGGCTTTTTCGCCTTGACGACTTTTGACGGTCGGGTCGGTTTGCTCTTGATCGTCTTTTTGGTTTTCGCCTTCGCCATAATCATATCCTTTTCCTGATTGACCGTTCCCCTGTGCGATCCACGGGATATTCGATGTTAATCGGAGTAACCGTTCGGGTATTTATTGTGCCAGATCCAGGCGCTTTCGACAATCTTTTCCAGTTCGGGAAAGTCGGTGCTCCAGCCCAGTTCGCCGCGGGCGCGGGAGGCATCGGCCGTCAGGACCGGCGGATCGCCGGGCCGGGGATCAACCTCGACAACGCGGAAGTTCCGGCGGCTGACGCGGCGGACGGTCTCGATGACCTCGCGGACGGAATAGCCCTTGCCGTTGCCGAGGTTATAGGCCAGCTCGGAGGCCGAGTCGAGTTTGCGGAGGGCCAGCAGATGGGCCTTGCACAAGTCCTCGATGTGGATGTAGTCGCGAACGCAGGTGCCATCGGGCGTCGGATACTGATTGCCGTAGATTTTGATCTCGGGGCGTTTGCCCATCGCGGCCTGGATGACCAGCGGGATCAGATGCGATTCGGGCCGGTGATCCTCGCCGAGGGAGGCGTTGTCGCCGGCGCCGCAGGCGTTGAAGTAGCGGAGGGCGGCATAGCGGAGTCGCCCGGTCTGGGACAGAAAGGAACACATCCGCTCGACGGCCCACTTGCTGTGGCCGTAGGGATTAATAGGATCCTTGGGCAGATCTTCGTAAATCGGGACTTCGGCGGGAGCGCCGTACACGGCGGCCGTGCTGCTGAAAACGAATTTCGACACGCCGGCCTCTTCCATCGCCGACAGTACCGTGTGGGTGTTGCAGAAATTGTTGTGGTAATACTTGAGGGGATCGGCAACCGACTCACCGACCTCGATGAAGGCGGCAAAGTGCATGACGGCTTCGATGCGGTACCGCTTGAGGGTGTCCAGCAGCGCCCGGCCGTCGGACAGGTCGCCATAGACGAAGCGGGCGTTGCGGATAGCGACGCGGTGGCCCTTGGACAGGTTGTCGAAGACGACCGGCTCATAGCCGTGCTTGAGCAGCATGGCCGTCATGTTACTGCCGATGTACCCCGCCCCTCCGCAAACCAGCACTCGCATGGGGCTACATCCCTTCAAGGGCGGCGATTTTTTTCTGAAGTCGCCGGAGAATTTCGGTTTCCAGGGCAGGATCGGCCCCCAGATCCATCCAGGTCATCGTCTCATCCTGCTCGGGCTGGGTCTGGAGTCGCTGCTGATTGCTGTTCCCCCGTGTATAGAGGCCGGCGGCCTGAGACACGCTGGCGATCTGCCGCTGGGGCATGGAGAGCCGCTGGGTCTGGGCGTCGCACTTGGCCATCAGTTGCGGGCCGTCGGAATAGACATTGACAAAGACTGTGCGGCGGATCGAATGGATGTTGGCCTCGGCGAAGTTGTAGCCGCCGGCATTGTCAGACCGCCAGAACTCGAAGAACTGGCCTCCGGAAAGCGGCCGGGTTTTGACAAAACCCTTTTCGACATCGAACTTGTCGATGGAAAAACCGATGTCCCGCAGGACTTCCTGCGACGCTTCCATGGCCTGCTGCATCCGGGCATTGCGCAGGGAAACCGGCTGGCTGGGGCCCAACCGCGACGGATCGGAGCAGCCGCAGGTCAACAAGCCCGGCAACAGGATAACGACAATGGGGTATCGAATATTCATGGTCTTGGCGCCTTTTTTTCAGAGACAAGATTGTACCGCAAGCCCAGCCGTACTCAAGGGTTTTTTTCGACAAGACTCGAAACCCCAGAAGTGCCTTCAAGGCGGATGGATTCGGTTTCCGATAACTGTAAGGTAAGCGGGGGATCGTCCCCCGGATAAATCCTGACCAGATGCCCCGGCAGCCGGATGTCCGAATACCAACTAAGCCAGATTCGAAAGCGGTTGAGGGAAACCCCGATGGGAGAGACCGCCAACGGATTCCTGGACTACCTGAAGGTGGAGGCGGGGCTGGCGGAGAATACTTTGATGGGGTATGGGCGGGACCTGGCGGACTTCTGCGGGTATTGCCACCAGCGGCAGGTGGATCGGCCGGACGGGCTGACGCCGGAGTTGCTGTATGCGTACATCGCTTCGATGGGCAAGGCCCGCAAGGCCGAATCGAGCATCCACCGGGCGATCGTGGCGGTCAAGATGCTGTGCCGTTTTGCGGTGATGACGGAGGCGATGAAGGACGACCTGGCAGGTTTACTGGAGTCGCCTAAGCTGTGGCAACGGCTGCCGATTGTCTGCCACAAGGAGAAGGTTTTGGCCTTACTATCGGCCCCGCAAACGCAGGAACCGTATTATTATCGGGACAAGGCGATTCTGGAACTACTGTACGCGACGGGGTGCCGGGTCAGCGAGGAGGCGGGTCTGCGGGTGGGGGACTTGAACCTGGCGGTCGGCTATGTGCGGTGCTTTGGCAAGGGCAGCAAGGAGCGGGTGGTACCGCTGGGGCGGACGGCCGCGGCGGCGGTGAAGGAGTATCTAGAGCAATTGCGGCCCAAGCTGGCCAAGCCCGCATCCGGTAACTGGCTGTTTCTGACCCGGACGGGCAAGCGGATCGACCGGACGGCCGTCTGGCGAATCGTCAAGAAATATGCCCGCCAGGCGGGGATGCCGGCCAATCTGACCGTGCACACCCTGCGGCACTGCTTTGCGACGCACCTGCTCAGCGGAGGGGCGGACCTGCGGAGCGTGCAGGAGATGCTGGGCCATGTGGATATCCGCACGACGCAGATTTATACCCATGTCGATCAGGATCGGCTCCGGGCGATTCATAAGAAATACCACCCCAGAGGGTGATGGGCCGTCATAAATCATTCATTTACAGGTGTTTACACTCAGGACCGAGGCACAAACCGAAGAATTTAAGACTCCGCAAGTCCGTTACCAAAAACGATCGAAATGATGGAATGCCTTGCTTTGGCGAGAGTCTTCGTGATACAATAAAGATAATGATTTTATTCGATTCCACGGACAGGAGTATTGGTTATGGCACGAAAAGCCGGTGATTCCGGCCGGCGCGAATTGTGCAGCTTTTGCGGCCGGACAAAAAAACCCATGGATGCGTTCGTCGAAGGGCCCGGGGGCGTGTTCATCTGCCCGGAATGTATCGAGTTGTGCTATAACATTGTCCGGCAGGAACGCAAGCGATTGCGGGGGATCAGCGCCGACCTGGGCGAGATTCCAAAACCCCGCGAGATCCGCGAGTTTCTCGACCAGTATGTCATCGGCCAGGAGTACGCCAAAAAGTCGTTGTCGGTGGCGGTGTATAACCACTACAAGCGGCTGATCCATACCGACACCGATACCAGCGATGTCGAGATCGAAAAATCCAATATCCTGCTGGTCGGGCCGACCGGGTCGGGCAAGACGCTGCTGGCGCGGTCGTTGGCACGGGTGCTGAATGTGCCGTTCGCCATCTGCGACGCGACGACGGTGACCGAGGCGGGGTATGTCGGCGAGGATGTCGAAAATTTTCTGCTGCGGCTGCTGCAGTCTGCGGACTTCGATCTGCCGTCGGCGCAGCGGGGGATCGTCTATATCGATGAAGTGGACAAAATCGGTAAGACAAGTCAGAATGTGTCGATCACGCGGGATGTCTCCGGCGAGGGCGTACAGCAGGCGCTGCTGAAGATGCTGGA
>PMBP01000484.1 GCA_003152975.1 Phycisphaerales bacterium
CCTCGGACATGGATGACCTCGCCGAGGAAGTCTACATCCTCCAGATTCAAGCCGACCAACTCGCTGACCCGCATCCCGGTGCTGTAGAGGGTTTCCAGAATCGCACGGTCTCGCACGCCCAGCCAGTTGTCCGTGTGGGGCGTATTCAACAATTTCTGAACCTCTTCGAATTCCAGGAAGCGGGGCAGGCGTTTGTCCTGCTTGGGGGTTTTGATCGTCGTGACGGGATTGCCGGTGACATAGTTTCGCTTGACGAGGAACTTGTAGAAACTCCGCAGGGTTGCCAGCTTACGGGCCGTCGTCGATTTGCAGTACTGCTTTTCGGCCAGGGCCGTCATGAACCGCCGAATCACATTGACATCGGCCGTGAGGATCTGCTCTTCGACCTTGGTTTCGGGTTTTGTGGCCGTCGCCACGCCGCCGGAATCGGGGCCCCATGAACTGAAGGACTCGCCGACGGAGGAGCCATGATCCTCGGACCCCTGCCCGTGCAGAAATCCCACGAATTGTTCCAGATCCGCCCCGTAACAGCGGGCCGTGTAATCCGAAAAGTGCTTTTCGAATTTCAGATAATTCAGAAATTCCTGTGTCATCGCGCACTCTGCCATAGTCATCCCTTTGATCCAAACGGTTCGTTGGTTTTCGGCGATCGTCGTATCGCGTCGCCGGTACGCCTATTCCTCTTCTTCCGATTCCACCACCGGAGGCGTAAACATATCCGGAACATCATCGTACAGGATCCGATCCGCTTCCCCGATCAGCGATTGCGTCAACTTGAAGCTCAGCACCGCCGCGTCGAACCAGTCAAAATCGGTTCGGGCGTCATTCGCCTGGGCGACCAAGGCCTCGAGCAGTTCGCCTTCCTGCCCTTCTTCGTATCGGAAGATATACTTCTCGGCACCCTTGTTCAAAATCAGTTGCTTATTATTTCGTTGCATTGGTCATCCTGGGTTGCAGATCGGGATCCGCGTTCGCTACAGGATTTATCGGTCTAAAATCGGTTCTCTAAAGCGGATTTTGAAAAAAATCCCAACAAATTTCGGACCTTGTCCGAGGGGGGCGCAACAAAACGAATTTTCAGCCCCATAATCGCAAGTCGGAAGGGGGGTGAATCCGTATATTTCCGGAACAGGGAAGAGACGAGGGGGCCAATGACTGGAAGGAAACGACCCGAGTGTCAGATCTTATAATAGGAGATGTCGCCTCGCATTTCGAGACGCACGGTGTTTCGTTTCACCAGTTCATCGAGGATGGGTTTGAGCAGGTCGGGCGAATATCCCGTCGTGGCCGAGATATCCGCAACGCTGCAGGGCCGACGGCGGAGGATTTCGAACACGGCCTGGGCATCTGGCGCAGAACAGGAAGGGTGTCCGGCCTTGTCAAAGTCGGCGATCACTTCGGCCCGCGGTCCCAACAGGCGGGCCAATTCCGTAAGCGGCGCCGGCTCCACCCTCAGGACATGCGGCTCGGTCGTGGGCCGCACGGCGGTGTTGACCTGGATCTTGTCGGGCCGGATGCGTTCGAGGATTGCGCGAATCTTGCCAAGTTGTTCGGGGCTGGTATTGAGACCCTCGACGAGAAAGACCTCCAGCCAGTATTGGCCACGGTACTGATCGCGAAAGTCGATCAGGCCGCGGACGAACGCATCGAAGTCCAGGTTCGGATGGGGGCGATTGACAAGGCGAAAGGTCTCGGCGTCGCCGGCGTCCAGGGAGGGCATCACGACATCCGCCAAAGAGCAGGCCCGGCGGACCTGGGGGTCTTGCAGGAGAGTTCCGTTGGTGATAATGGCGACCTTGATATTCGTAATCGAGCGGATACCCCGGACCAGTTCGTCCAGGCCGCTGTGCAACGTCGGCTCACCCGATCCGCTGATGGTGATGTAGTCGGCCGAGCCCCCTTCGGCCAGCCAGGCCCGCAATTCGTCCAGGACCTCCGCGATCGGAACATAGGCCCGCCGTTCCAGGGTCGCTTCGCCGTGCAGGCCGAGTTGGCAATAGACGCAGTTCTGGTTACAGGTCTTCAACGGGATGATATCGACGCCCATGCTGGCTCCCAATCGCCTCGAAGGCACCGGCCCGAACAGGTATTTCCATCGATGGTCCATGGGTTGGCCATCCCTTAGCGAGCCGTGTTGGATCGGATGAGGGTGTGGATCGTCTGGCACATTCGGAGCAATTCCTCCACCCAGTCCAGCGGGATCATGCAGGCCGCATCGCATAGGGCCTGGTCCGGCGTGGGGTGGACCTCCATGAACAGGCCGTCAGCCCCCGCGGCCACGGCCGCCCGCGCCAGTATCGGCGCTAAGTCACGATTACCGGCACTGGTCTGCCCCAGGCCGCCCGGCTGCTGCGTGCTGTGGGTGGCGTCCATTACGACCGGGCAACCCAGCGACTGCATCGCCGGGATCGCGGTCATGTCGTTGACCAGTCGGTTGTACCCGAAGAAGGTTCCCCGCTCGGTCAGCAGGATACGGTTGTTTCCGGAGTCGCGGATTTTCTGCACGGCATTTTTCATCTCGGCCGGCGAAACGAACTGACCCTTCTTGACATTCACGGCCTTGCCCGTGCGGGCGCAGGCGGCCAGAAGGTCGGTCTGGCGGCATAGAAAGGCCGGAATCTGAACGCAATCGACCACATCGCCGACCGGTCCCGCCTGGTGGGGTTCGTGCACATCGGTGACCAGGGGCAGCCCCGTCCGGGCCCGGATGTCGGCCAGAATCCGCAGTCCCTCCTTGAGCCCCGGCCCGCGAAAACTGGTGATGCTGGTGCGGTTGGCCTTGTCGAAGCTGGCCTTGAAGAGAATCCCGATCCCCATCCGGTCGCGAATCTCGACCAGTCGCCGCGCGATCTGGTGGGTCACTTCCTCGTCCTCGATGACGCACGGGCCAGCGATGACAAACAGTCCGGCGTTGGATCCGATTTCGACATTACCGATGGTAAACGATGAACTCATCATTCTGTGCCTTCCAGATATTCGGGGGAATCGGCAGAAAGGATTAGTCGAGAATTCGCATCATCCGCGTCCTCATCCCCGCGGGCTTGGCCCCCGGCGGGACCAGGACATTGACGGCATGGGGGATGACATCGATCTGGACCGGTAGTCGCGGGCCAGGATCGCCATCGATTTCCGTATTGACCACCGGGGAAGTGGACCGCACCCTGACCCGGCGGCATTGCCGGTAGATCACATCCGACCGTTTTGTGTGCCGCTTGAAAATCGTCATCGCCGTGTGCCGCATCAGATGCATTTTTCCGCGGCATCGATAGATACAGACATCCAGCAGGCCGTCGCCGAACTGGGCGTTGTGGAGGATCTGCAGGCCGATTGCGTATCGCGAGATATTGCCCACGAAGATCATGCCGTGCCCGTCGAATTCTTCTTTTCCGTCAATGGTAATCTGGAATCGCGGGAACTTGTGCCCCCAAAAGGTCTGCCAGATGGGCCAGAAATAATCCAGGTGGCTGATGTGACCCTTTCGGTTTTCGGTCACGATCCGCACGACGGTCCCGTCGAATCCGAATCCCGCGATCGAGGTGAAATGCCGTCCGTTGATCCGCCCCAGGTCCAGCGGGCGGATACAGTCGCCTTCGAAGGCCCGGATGAGACTGTCGGTCTTGAGGCCGAAGCCCAGCTCGTTGGCCAGCAGATTTTCCGTTCCGCTGGGAATGATCAGCAGGGGCTTTGCGTTGCCCGCCAGGCCGTGCATCGCCTCGCGGATGGTGCCGTCGCCGCCGGCGGCGGCGATCAGGGCGCAATCGCGGTCCCGGCAACCCGCCGTGGCCAGTTCGCAGGCGTGATGCAGCGATTCGGTAAAATGCGTCCGCACTTCGTATCCGGCCCGGAGCAGGTAGTCCTTGAACTCGGCCACCAGCAGCTTGTTGCTGCTCGATCCGCTTTTGGGATTGATAATGTATTGAAGGTATCCGTCGCCCGGTTGAATCACGCGGCAGGTCTCCAATTAATGATGGTCGCGGGGGCCGCGATCCTTGCGGTCATCCCGTCGGAAGGGTCGAGGTTTGCCCTTGTGGTGTCCGCCCTTGGGCCGGGGCTTGCGCTGGAAACGGGGCTTGGCTTTGCCGAAGGTTGCTCCCCAGGTAATCTTATTGATCCCCATCTTTTCCATCATCATGCTGGCGTAGCCACGATTGATGTGGACATACTCGCCCAATCCAATCCGCCGCAGGGTCTGGGTGATGGCCTCGTCGTTGGGACCTTCGACTTCGACGAACCGGCCCAGGCCTTCGACCTCGTCCAGGCACACTTCGCAGTCTCCCAGGATCCAGCTTTGCCGTTTCTTGCGGATCTCGATGACGATCTGATATCCGAGCCCGTCCATCAGTTGCTGCATCGATTCGCGGTTGCCGATCTCGACTTCGATCTCCGGGCGGGTCTTGTACGGTCCTTTGGAGACCGGCCCCTTGAAGGTCAGGATCGTGCGGTTGACATCGCCGCTCTGCTGGCGGATCCGCAGGCCGCATCCGGTCTTGAGCAACTTGCCGAACGGGTCGCTGTAGTAGATGTCGTGCTGGGAGATCGTCCCTCGGGATTCGGCTCCGGCCAGACGAGCCGCTTCGGAGATCGGCTTTAAGTCCTCGACCACGACCTTGGCTTCGATTTCAATCTTCATGGATCCCTCTGTGTGTAACCTTCTGGAATCGGCCGTTCGGCCCGGGCCAACGCGGCGGAATCCGTTATCCCGCCGGCTGCCAAAGTCCGATTATACGACCAGGTTCACCAATCGTCCCTGAACCACAATGGCTTTCTTAACGGTTTTTCCCGCCAGCGCCGCCTGGACCTTCTCGCTGGCCAGCGCCGCCGCCTCAATCGCCGCGATGTCCGCATCGGCGGCCACGACGATTCGATCCTTGATCTTGCCGAGCACCTGTACCGCCAGCTCCACCGTTTTTGCCCGGGTCCTGGACGGATCGAATGCCGGCCACGGCTCGTAGGCCAACGAATCGGGGTGGCCCAACCGCCGCCACAGTTCCTCGCAAAGATGCGGGGCAAACGGCGCCAAGACCAGCACCAGCGACTCGACCGCGTTGGTGGGTCGAGTCGTCAGCTTCGAGAGGTGATTGACGAAAATCATCATCTGGCTGATCGCGGTGTTGAAGCCGAAAGTTTCGATATCCTCGCCGACTTTCCGGATCGTCTGGTGGAGCAGCCGCTGCGTTTCCTCGTCGGCCGGGACCGGCTGAACGATATCGCTGAGCCGCCCGGTGTTGTCGTCGATGACCACGCGCCACAACCGGTTGAGGAACCGATGCACACCTTCGACGCCCTGCATGCTCCAGGGTTTGGCCACTTCGAGCGGGCCCATAAACATTTCGTAGAGCCGCATCGAATCGGCGCCGTAGTCGGCGATGACCTTGTCCGGATTGATGACATTTCCGCGCGACTTACTCATCTTCTGGTTGTCTTCGCCCAGGATCATCCCCTGGTTGATCAGCTTGCGGAAGGGTTCGGGCGTGCTGACATAGCCCAAGTCGTAGAGCAGGTGGTGCCAGAACCGGGAATACATCAGGTGCAGGACGGCGTGCTCGGCCCCCCCGATGTACAGATCCACCGGCATCCAGTAGTTTTCCTTCTCCGGCGCGACGGCCTGGCTCTCGTTGTGCGGGTCCAGGTACCGCAGGTAATACCAGCAGCTTCCGGCCCATTGCGGCATGGTGTTGGTTTCGCGTTTGCCCTTTCGCCCGTCCGGCAATGTGACATTCACCCACTCGGTGGACTTGGCCAGCGGGGGTTCGCCCGTTCCGGTCGGTTTGTAGTCGGCCACCTCGGGCAATCCCAGTGGCAGATCCCGCTCCGACAGCGCGACCGTCTTGTCGTCGGCGGTATGGATGATCGGGAACGGCTCGCCCCAATACCGCTGGCGGCTGAAGAGCCAATCCCGCAGCTTGTAGCACACGGCCTGCTTGCCCAATCCCCGCTCGGCCAGCCAGTCGGTGATTTTGGTCTTGAATTCGGCCGTGGACAGCCCGTTGAACGATCCGCTGTTGATGGCGGCACCGTCGCCAATGAAACAAATTTCACACCGTTTGACCGCGGCGATGACCGCGCCGGCGACATCCTTTATCGCCTCGGCCCGAAGCTTGGCGGCCAAATCCGTCTTGTGTGCCGCCTCCACAGTCGGTTGCACCACCGGAATGATCGGAAGCTCGAATTTTTTCGCGAACTCCCAGTCCCGCTCGTCATGGGCCGGGACCGCCATGATCGCGCCAGTCCCGTAGCTAATCAGGACATAGTCGCTGATCCAGATGGGGATCAGAACGCCGTTGACCGGGTTGACCGCATAGGCCCCGGTGAACTGCCCGGTCTTGTCCTTGGCCAGATCCGTCCGGTCCATGTCGCTTTTCCTGGCGGCCAACTCGCGGTATCGGTTCACATCCGCTCGATACACCTCGGTCGTAATCGCATCTACCAACGGATGTTCCGGCGCCAGCACCATATAGGTGGCTCCGAACAGGGTATCCGGCCGGGTCGTGAAAATCCGGACAACATCCTCATGTCCATCAACCTGGAAATCAACCGAGGCCCCGACGCTTCGGCCGATCCAATCGGTCTGAAGTTTCCGGATCGACTCGGGCCAATCGACCGAGTCCAATCCTTTCAACAATCGATCGGCGTACTGGGTAATCCGCAGCATCCATTGTCGCATGGGCTTGCGGATGACGGGATGTCCGCCCCGCTCGCTGACGCCCCCGACAACTTCTTCGTTGGCCAGAACGGTTCCCAGTTCCGGGCACCAGTTGACCGGAGCAAACGCCTCATACGCCAGCCGCCGGTCGTGGATATACTGTTCCCGCTGGGTCTCCAATAGTCCTTCCGGGATCGGTAAGTCCTCAATCGGACGAGCCTTCTGCAGGTCTTCGTCGAACCAGGAATTGAAAAGCTTGAGAAAAATCCACTGCGTCCACTTGTAGTATCGAATATCCGTCGTATCGACCTGACGGTCCCAATCGTAGCTGAACCCCAGCGATTTGACCTGCCGCCGCATATTGTCGATGTTTTTTTGCGTGGTAGCCGCCGGGTGAGTTCCGGTCTGAATCGCGTACTGCTCTGCGGGCAGGCCAAAGGCGTCCCACCC
>PMBP01000157.1 GCA_003152975.1 Phycisphaerales bacterium
AGTCGATCCCGGCTTTGCCTACCTCCACGCCGAAATCGATTTGCCTCAATTTAACGATGTTGGCTCTATCCGACTTCATTTTACGCAGGCCCTCAGCTCAAAACAAACCTTGCCTGAAATTGCCGTAACCCCTCCGGTCGAGGAGATGAAGGTTTATCGCAGCGATGCGTCTTTGGTGGTATCGGGCAAGCTCATGCCCGAAAAACGCTACACTCTGCGGTTGCCGTCGATCCTGTGCTCCGATCAGGACAAAACCCTCGGCAAAGATATCTCGGTTGTCGTCGAAACCCCCAAACGCCGCCCTGGCATTTCCCTCCAGCAGCATCGGACGGGCATCCTTTCGCCGTACGGCAGCCGCCAGATCGAAGTCAAGGCGGTCAATGTTTCATCGCTGGAGTTTGCGGCGTGGCGGGTCTATGAAAACAATCTGGCCACCTATCTGCATAATAACAACGATACGGCCGAGACGAGCCGCGATTTGCCCAAAAAAACCATCCCGTGCGATCTGGCGCGGAACAAAATCCAGAATTTTGCCGTCCAGCTCAACGACTTGGTCCAGCCCGGACCGGGTATCTACTATATCCATGTCGGTTCTTCGAGCAACCGCTGGGCCCGGGATCGCATGTTGGTCTCACTGACCGACCTTGCCATCACTGTCAAGACCGATAAGGATGGCTGCCTGGTCTGGTTGACATCGATTCGGCACGGCAAACCCGTCGGTGGCGCGGTGGTCAAGGCGATCACCTATAACAATCAGACCCTGGCGACGGGCAAGACCGATCCCAACGGAATCGCGCGGCTGGAGTACTCCACCCTCGGCAAGGACGGCGGCATGTGGGTGGTCACCGCCCAGAAGGACGACGATCTCGGGTACCTTCGCCCTGGCGATAACCAGTGGATGATCGACGACACCGATGCCGACGGAATGCCGTACCCCGAAGATGTCGAGGCGATGGTCTATACCGAACGCGGCGTGTACCGGCCCGGCGATACCGTTCACCTGACCGGGATCCTCCGCCGTGGTAATGGGGCCATCCCGCCGGCGTTCCCGGTCCGCCTGTTGGTCAGCCGCCCGGACGGCCGTCGGGTAGAGGACCGCGTGATCCAGCGGAAGGAAGACAGACAGGGCTTTTTCCACGCCGACTTCCCAACCCGCGACGACATGCAGACCGGAATGTATTTCTTCGAAGTCACCTTGCCCGGATCCGACACGACGCTGGGCAGCACGGCGCCGTTTGTCGAAACCTTCCTTCCCCAGCGGATCAAGGTCACGACCACCGCAACAGCCACTCGTTATTCGCCGGCAGAGACGCCGACCGTGAAGGTGACCGCGGCCTACCTGTGGGATGCCCCGGCCGCCGATCTGCCGTTACGGGTCGAGCCATGGCTGGCCCCGATACGCTTCCAATCGAAGGCATTCGAGCAATACCAATTCGGCAAATCCGTCACCACGGGTCAGACCCGTATCCCGACCCTGATGCAGAAACTGGACAATACCGGAAACGCCAAGGTGGAAATTCCGGTTCAGGAGGTTGTGACGGCCGGACTGTATCGCATGCATTTTACGACGACGGTCACCGAGCCGGGCTCGCGGTCGGTCTCGGACAACGGCTCGGTGATCGTGGATCGTCTTGGCAAGCACATCGGCCTCAAGATGCCGGCCGGAATGCTGGTTTCGCCCGGCGCCGCCTGCAAGGCCGAGTGGGTGTGCGTGGCGACCGATGAATCCGAGACCGCGCCGGGGCCGCTGCAGGTGCAGTTGATGACGATCAAATACGAGTCGGTCCTCACGCAGGTCAACGGAAGGACCGTCTGGAAATCCGAGGAGAAGATCCAGACCCTCAAGACCGAGACGGTCGAGCCCGGCGCGGCAACACGCGGGTCGATCGCCTTTACCTGTCCTGATGCCGGCCGGTATCGGCTCGTCGTGATCGATACGGCCAGTAAGAGCGAGACTTGGCTGGATGTCTATTCGTCCGAGAACGGCGCCGAGCAGAGCCTGCCGATGAATGAACCCGAGCGGCTGGAGATCGTGATCGATCAGCCCCGGTACACGCCGGGCACGACCGTCAAGGCTTTGGTTCGCAGCCCGTTGTCGGGCACGATGTTTGTCGCGTTGGAAACCGACCGCGTCGTCTCGCACCAGATCGTCGAGATGCGGAACAATTCGGCCGAGGTTTCGATCCCGCTGCCCAAGGATCTCCGCGGCGGGGCCTATCTGACCGCGGCCGTGATCCGGGCCGTCGATCCCAATCAGCCCAAGTGGCTTCCGCACCGCGCGATGGGCACCAAAGCGATCCGCCTCGATCACGAAACCCGCCGAATGCCGATCAAGATTAACGCGCCGGACACCATTGCGCCCCGCCAGGAGATCTCGGTCGAAATCGCCACCGACGCGGCGATCGACCCGAATCATCCGGGCATGGTCCATGTGTGGGCGGTGGATGAGGGGATTTTACTGCCAACCGATTACCAGACTCCGGATCCCTTCGAGTTTTTCCTGTCTCCGCGTCTGCCGGGCGTGGAAACCTCGGATGTGTTCCTCGATCTATTGCCGGATTATCAGCGGCCGGCCAGCTTTGCCCGCATCGGGGCTGACGGGCCCAAACGATCCGTCGGCGGCCTTCGGCGCAGTCAGGTCCGCGCAGAACGCACCGAGCCGGATGTCGTCTGGCGCGAGGTGATTGCGCTGGATCGTGATGGGCGAGCGTCCATGAAGATAAAGACGCCGGACCTGATCGGCCAGATCCGCGTGATGGCGGTGGCGGTCGATCAGGATCGCTATGGCAAGGCCGATCGGCCGGTCGTGATGACGGCGCCGTTGTTTATCGAGTCCGGCTGGCCGCGGTTTGCCGCGCCCGGCGATCGGTTCGAGATCCCCGTCAAGCTGTTCAACTCCACCGGCGGCGATGTCACCGTCCAGCTCGATATTGCCTGTTCGGGATTTCTGAAAATGGAAAATCCGTCAGCCAGGCTTATGGTGCCTTCCGGCAAGCCGCTGACCCATCTCCTGCAAGTGCAGGCGCAGGAGATCGGCCTTGCCAAAATCGAGATCAAGGCCGCCCGCGTCGATCCGAACTCGCAGCCGTTGACGGCGTCATCGTCGGTTTCGTTGCCGGTTCGGCCGGCAACGGCATTGCACACGGAAGCCCACACCCTATCTGTCCCTGTGGGCAAGGAGCTGACACTGGAACCATCCAAGGCCTTCATCGCGGGAACCGAGCAGCGGACACTGTCGATCGGGGCACGCCCCGCGGTCGAGCTGGAGCCGGTTCTCGAACGGCTGATCCAGTATCCCTACGGGTGCCTCGAACAAACGACCAGCCGGTTGTTTGCGATGATCGAAGCGCCCAAGGTCCTGGACCCGGCGCGAGCAGAACGAATCGGCCAGATGGTTTCCGCCGGCATCGCGCGGCTCTGGTCCATGCAGACGATTTCGGGCGGCCTGAGTTTCTGGCAGGGGGGTACGGATCCATCGCTGTGGGGTTCGGCCTATGCCGGCTGGTGCCTGCTTGAAACCCAAAAGGCCGGGCATCCGGTCGATAAGCGATTTCTGGATGAATTATTGAAGTATCTGGACAGCCAGTTAAACCATCCCGATGCCGACGATCCGGCCGGGACGCGGGCGTTGATCTGCCATGTGCTCAGCGGTTTTGACCGGCCCAAGCTTGGCTGGTTGAACGGCCTTGCGGAGCGGCGTGACCGGCTCGACCCTGCGGGGATCGCGCACCTGGCGGCGGCCTTCCACTCGGCCGGGATGACCGACAAGGCCAAGTCGCTCCTTTCCGGCGAACCGGTCAATCCCGCCGGCGGTCCTGCAACACGCGGCCAGTTGACCTCGTATCTGCAGCAGACGGCGACCTGGCTGGCGGTCCTGCTCGAGGTCGATCCGCAGGATGCCCGAATCCCGGCGATGGTCAAGCGGCTCATGGATGCCCGCATCAATGGCTGCTGGGCGAGCACGCTGGAAAACTCCGCGGCCCTGATGGCCCTGACACGATATCAATCAATGACCAAACAGGACCCGCCCGATTTTGCCGGAACCCTGCGCCTGTCCGACGGAAAGGAACTCGCCTTTACCCATGAAAAACCACTAACACAGGCCATTCAAAATATTTCAGGGCCGATGACGATTGTTTCCACCGGCCGCGGGACGATCTATATCAGCTCCGTCAGCGAAGGCCTGGCGACACGGGAATTGCTTGAGCCGTATTCCAAAAATCTGTCCGTCACCCATCGATGGCTGGATCGGGCGGATAAGATTATTAACGCCAATGAACTGCGGGTCGGCGACCTGGTCCATGTGGAGGTCCGGATCGAATCCATCCTCCCGGAACCCGTCGAAAATGTCGTGATTATCGATGCCCTGCCCGGCGGAATGGAAGTGGAAAATCCGCGGCTGGCCTCATCGGAATCCGACAGCGAAACGGATACGGCCCCGACCGACCATACCGAGTTTCTCGACGACCGGGTCGTGATCTTCTGCACGGCGCATCGCCAGACGCAGGTCTATCGTTATTCGCTTCGCGTGGTGACCGCGGGCGTCTTTGACATTCCGCCGATCCAGGCGTCCAGCATGTACGATCCGGCGATCGCGGCGATGGGATCGATCGGAAAGGTAACGATCAAGCCATGAGACTTCAGTTGGCAAAAGTCGTTCGTGCGATGCGAAGGTTCGCCCTGGCATTGGCCTGTACGGTAGCGGTCTCGGCGGCCGCTCTGGCCGTGCTGTGGCGTGTCTTCCCATTTCCGGAAGACAAGCTGACGCGATTTCAACCCAGCCCGATGATTCTGGATAGCGATGGTAATCTGCTGTTCCGCTCGGTCTCGCCGCAGGAGCAATGGTGCCTGCCCGTGCCGCTCGCCCAGATCGACCCACGAGTGATCGACGCGACGATCGCCGTCGAAGACCAGAGGTACGATTCCCATCCAGGGGTGGATCTTGCGGCGCTGCTGCGGGCGACGGGGCAAAACCTGATTTGTCGGCGGGTGGTGTCCGGGGCCAGCACGATCCCGATGCAGGTTTGCCGGATGATGGAGGATCGCCCCAGGACGATCGCGGCCAAACTGGTCGAGATGTTCCGTGCGGTCCAGTTGAGCCGGATCCGTGACAAGGAGCAGATCCTCGAATTGTATCTGAACATGGCCCCGTATGGCGGAAATATCCGGGGAATCGGCGCGGCGAGCCGATTCTATTTTTCCAAGCAGCCGGGCGACTTGTCGCTGGCCGAGTCGGCCCTGCTGGCCGGGCTGCCGAAGTCGCCGACGCGATTAGACCCGCGAAGGCACTGGCCGGCGGCCATCGACCGCTCGTGTCTGGTGCTCAACCGCATGGCCGAATGCGGCCGGCTCGACCCCTCGGAGGCTCAGGAAGCGATAGCACATCCGGCCGTTCTCAATGCCACGCCCCGAGATAGTTTCGCGGCCCACGCGGCTGCGATGGCACTGACCCAGCGGCCCGCAGGGGGGCAGACAACGATCGTCCGCAAAATCCAAATGCAGGCCGAGTCGCTGGCCAAAGACCACAGGGCCAATCTTCCCGATGACAGCGAACTGGCGGCCGTGGTGATCGAGATCAGTAGCGGTTCAATCTTGGCGATGGTCGGTTCGGTGGATTATGCCAACCCCCGGGAAGGGCAGGTCAATGCGGTTCTGGCCCGCCGCAGCCCCGGTTCGGCCCTGAAACCCTTCATCTACGCGGCCGCATTTCAGGAAGGTCGTCTGGCCGCCGATTCGATCGTCTATGATGTACCGATTGATTTTAGCGGCTGGGAGCCGGCCAACTTCGATCGGACCTTCTCGGGACCGATGGCGGCGGCCGACGCCCTGCGGCAATCGTTGAATATCCCGGCGCTGTATATTGCCCGCCAGACGGGTTTGGGCCGATGCTTCGGTGTCATCGAGTCGGCCGGGATCGACCTGCCGCCGGACATAAACCGGCGGGCGGGCTTGTCGCTGGTGGTAGGAGGGATCGAAACCAGCCTGCTGGAACTGACCAACGCGTATACTGTGTTCGGCCGCCAGGGGCGATACCTCAAACCGCGACTGTTTGCCGATCAGCCGCAGGACGGCGGCCGGGCGGTGCTCGATGAAAATGTCTGCGCCACGCTCAACGATATCCTGTCGTGCCGGAACCGAATCGTCCACGGGATGGAAGACGCCGATGTCCAGCGTCTGCCGTGGTTCATGTGGAAAACGGGAACAAGTTCGGGCCGTCGCGATGCCTGGGCCGTGGGCCACAATGGCCGAGTTGCCGCCGGTGTGTGGGTGGGGCGGTTTCGCGGGACGGGCCGAGTGGATTATGTCGGTGCCGAGGCCGCCGAACCCCTGCTGGCCAAGCTCTTTTGCCTGCCGGCCTTGAAGAATGAATCACCGCCCCCGGCCCCGCAGCCGATAGCGGTGATCCGGCCGCTGCCCAAACCCGAGCCGTTGGAGGATCGATTAGCGATCCTCTCGCCGGAAAACGGCCAGACCTATCTGGCGATCGGCCAGACGATTCGGCTATCCTTGAAAGCCAATAGCGGCCGGCCGCTGAACTGGTTCCTGAATGACCGGCTTGTCCCGGCGGAGGAGCGATCTGTCGAACTGCCGCGCGGTGCGTACCGCCTGGTCTGTACCGATGGTGACGGAAGGTCGGCAACCGCATCATTTGCCGTACGATAAGGCCACATCGAAATCCACCTGCCCATCCGACCGCGAAGAACTCGGTGGTTCCGAGGGGGGTGCGGAGACATCCAGCGGACCCCCCTTTGTATCCGTCAGCATCGAACCGCAATGCTTGCACTTGATCGCCACGGCCAAAACCTGTTCGCCGCAA
>PMBP01000512.1 GCA_003152975.1 Phycisphaerales bacterium
CGGGTCCCGGGCGTATTCATCGTGAAAAATCCCGCCAGCTTGTTGTCCTGACCCTGCGTCCAGCTAAGTTGGCCGGTGCTGGAGTCGATGCGGCCGTCATGGGAGAATTTTGACAGGTCGAACTTGGGCGTTTGGCGGAAAGTATCGATGAATTCGACGACGCAGCGGGCCGCGGCCAGAGCGGTGGCGGGCACGGCGTCGGAGCCGAAGGTCTTGATGTCGTATTGCTGATCGACCTGGTCCTGAAAGCCCAGTTTGCCGTTATCGAGCGAGGGCAGATCGACGAAGACCGGCGCGGTGACCTGCGAGACGGCGACATCGCCGCGGAGGACCTGGCGAGCGACGGCGGGGAAAATGCCGAGGACATTGGGCGCGGTGACATCCCAGCGGTCGCGGCCGATACGATCGCTGAAGGCGCCATTGTCGCCATTCTGGAAGATAAAGGACACATCCCACCCTTGCAGGCCCATGCCGTANNGATGGCGGGGCCTTCGACGCCCCACTCGTTGGGGTTTTCGTGAATCCACTCGGAGAGCATGAAGGGCCGGTCGGCGGCCTGCTGCATGCCGGAGCTGAGGATCCCGGAACCGGCGACGCGGAGCATCGTGGCGGCGTTGATGCGGTTGCCGTCGCCGCCGCCGAAGTAGTTGTGGCGGTCGATGGTGCCGATCCGCCAGTCGGAGTGCAGGTTGTAGTAGTGGCTGATTGCGCGGCCGGCCTGCCAGTTGGAGGCGACGATTTCGCCGGCGTATCCGGCCTTGCGGACCGCGGCGACGAAGTGGTCGTAGAATTCGTTCTGCAGCTCGTAGAGAAACCGCATCGTGTCCAAAAGCCGCTGTTTGCGGAAGGACTGCGAACCGTCGAGTTGGGCGGGGTCGAAGTACCAAGGATTGCCCAGCGGCAGGATGTTGTCCTTGTCGAGCCGCTCGCCGACTTTGGGGAAGCCATCGTTTTCAAATCCGTCGAAGGCCTTCTCGCCCCATGCGGCGGCGAGCTTTTCCTGCGTGCCATATTTTGTGCGGAGCCAGTCGCAGAATCGCTTGGCCACCTGCGTACGCAGCGTCGGGCTGGCCTTCAGTGGCGCCATCGTGGTGTAGAACAGGATGCTCTGCTCGTTGATGATCTCAACGAAGGCGATGGCGGGGTCCTCGGCATACGACAGGCCGGTGTGGGGATTCTTGTGCGTCAGGAGGTTGACGATTTGGCGGATCTGGACTTGTTGGAGCTCGGGCGAATAGTGGATCGCGCTGTGCGGCGTGGTGATCCTCTGCTCGTCGTCGAAGGCGCCGAATTCTTCCATATACGGAACGGTTGTGCGTTCGGCGGGGCCGAGCTTGAGGGCGCCGAAGTGGGCCGACAGGAGCAAATACAGGCCGGCCTTCTTGAACTGGGCGGCCTGATAGTCCATGCGATCCAGCGCCGCGGCGTCGAACTGGACGCAGCTATCCTTCGACTGGATGCCGGCCCAGCCGGGACCGTCGGCAAATTTGTGAAGGCGGACGGCGTTGATACCGTAGCGCGGGTAGAAGCGGCTGCGGCGATCGGCCAGATCTTTTTCCGGCGCGGTGGCCCCGTAGCAGAGATTGAGACCCCACAGCTTGATGGGCTTGCCGTTGTAGAGAAGCTGGTCGGCCTTGCGTTCGATGCGGCCGAACTTGCCGGCGGGCGCGTCGATCCAATCCTCCATGCCGATTTCGGAGGGCTTGCTGTAGTCAGCGTCGGGATGGAATTCGTACCAGGTCTCGAAGCCCGGCTCAAATCCGATCCCGCCGCCGCTGGGGTAGAATTCGACATCGGCCGGAAGGTCCAGCGTCAGGGTCAATCGCTTCGGCGCAGCGGCCTGGATCGCGCCCTCGGCCAGAATGATCCGGGCGGCGCCATCGGAAGTGATCTTGGCGGGCGGATTAAAAGAAACGGTTGTGACACGGCCCTTGTTTTCCGTCAGGGTAAAGGAACGGACGGCATCGCCGAGACCCTTGCGTTCCAGCGGAAGATCGATCGGCTTTGTGCCGCCGTCGGCCATGGTTGCGGCAATCCGGCCTTTGCCAAATGCCGCTGCATCGAGGACGAGTTCGGCGACCACGAGGGTGACCTCGGTATCCTTGGTTGTTCGCAGCTCCAGATCCATCTTGAGTTGCCGCGGGCCGGTTTTGGAGGTCCGGGCCGATAGGGCCAGTTCGGCGCCGCCGGCTACCTTGCCGCGGGTGGTCATCAGGGCGGAGCCGTTGTCTTCGGCGGTCTTGCCCTCCAGACCCATCCAGCCCCAGTTGGGTCCCCATGCGACAAACTGCAGATCGATCCACGCTTGCCCGTCAGCCAGCAGCGATAACCGCGTTTCACTCTCCGGAAAGGCGATGATCGCAGACCCCCTGCCAGTCCGCGCGACATTTCGGGGCTTTTGTTTTTCCTGCGCAGCAGTGATTGGGGACGACAACCAGCAGGCCAACAGGACGACTGCAAACAATCGAACTGGCATCTTCATTTTGGTTTCCTTTCCAAGGGTCAGGATATCCTACTTTGATTTTAGATCATTGTCCAACTCGTGGAACTGTTTTTCCGAAACTTTGCGCTGCCGCTTGATCCTCTGAATGATCCGGATATGATGGTCGTCAAATCGATCCTTTCTTTCCTCAAGGGGTACCGATGAATCGAAAACTGTTTCAATCGCTGGTCCTGCTGGCCGGAATATCCGCTGGGGCAGTCGCGGCCGAGTTGCCGCGATGGGAATTCGACAATCCGGCTGACGCCAAGGCATGGGCGGCGAATGGCCATTTGGCCGAGGTCGTCTGCACCGGGGGCATTCTGTCGGCCAGGGCCATCGACTGGGACCCGTACTTTCACTGTCGGGATCTTGCGATCAAGGCGGAGCCGTGGCAGATGGTGGTCATTCGCATCAAGGCCTCGGCTCCCGGGATTGCGGAGTTGTTCTGGTCGGGGAAGACCGAGGGCCAGTACGGCGGCCTGACGCAGGACAAGACGGTCCGCTTCTCCGTTCGCGGCGGGGATTGGCAAGAGATCGCCCTGTTTCCCTTCTGGCACACCGAGGGTATGATCCGCCAGCTTCGGCTGGATGTGTACAACGGGGCGAAGTTTGAGATCGACTGGATCCGGGTTCTCGACTGGGGCAAGGGGCAGACGCCGTCGGCGGTCTGTCCGCCGGAGACTGGCGATCTGGAGGCGATGCGGATTTATCCGGGGATTCCGGAGCGATTTACACCGCCGCTGCGGATCGACATGGCTGACCAGGGCTGGGTGACGCTGGAGCTTTCGAGCGACACGGCCGGGAAGGCGGATCTGCTGTGGGCGGGCGAGTCGATCGCGGGATTGCAGACCGAATCGTTCGATCTCTTTGGCGACGGCAAGACACATTCGTACAATTTGCAAATGGAAGGCGTGCCCGGCTGGAAAGGCAGGATCGTCGCGCTGGGGCTTCGACTGCCGGAAAAGGGAAATTTGAAACTTGCAGCGTTTCGGCTGGGACGCGAGCCGGCCGGTCCCGGCGAGATTGCCATTCGCTATTTTGGTTATTCGGATGCGGTCGATCGCGCCGAGCGGAGTTGCGGCCTGCTCTTGCAGGTGGTCAATCGCGGCGGAGCCGTGCAGGGAATCCGTTCGGTGGATTTGCAGGTTCCGGCGGGATTATCGGTTGTCGCCCCCCCTCCGCTGCTCAGTAATAGCGGACTGGAACACAATCAGGTTGCCGACTTCCTCTGGCAAATCCGGGCCGACAAGGCGGGTGCGTATCCGGTAACCGTATCGTTTAGCGGCAAGGGCATCCTGCCGGAGCCGAAGACCGCCGTTCTTTCGTTTTCGTCGTCAATGCCGGTTTCAAAAGTTGACTATATCCCCGCGCCGCGGCCGGTCAAAACAAGCGTCGATGTGCTGGCCTACTACTTTCCCGGATGGGACAGCGACGGCAAATGGGACTGCATCCGCAACACCGCGCCCATCCGCAAGCCGCTGCTGGGATATTATGACGAATCCAACCCGGAATGTGTTGATTGGCAGATCAAGTGGGCCGTCGAAAACGGGATTGGCGGATTTCTCGTGGACTGGTACTGGGTGCAGGGCAATCAGCAGCTTACCCACTGGTTCGAGGCGTACCGCAAGGCCCGCTATCGCGATTCGCTAAAGGTGGCGATCATGTGGGCCAACCACAATCCGCCGAA
>PMBP01000199.1 GCA_003152975.1 Phycisphaerales bacterium
GCCGCCGCCGGGTCGCCGATCTCGCCGAGGGCCTGGGCCGCCAGCATCCGTACCTTCGCATCGGGATCCTGCAGCAGCGCGATCAGCGGCTCCAGCCCGTGCTGAACACCCAGCGCGTCCAAGGCCGTCTGCGCATCCTGGCGAATGAAGGTGTCTTTGTTTTTGGCCGCAAGATTGAGGTTTTTGACCCCGTCGGCGGTACCCAGCCGCCCCAGCGCTTGAGCCGCTTCGGATCGAAGGAAAACGTCGGTCGTCAGGGCCTGATACAACAATTCGGCCCCCCGCGGATCGCCCAGTTCCCCCAGGGCCTTCACGCCCGCCTTCCGCACCGGGACTTCCTGGGCCTTCACCGCCCCGGAAATCACGGCGAACGCCTGGGGATCGCCCAGTGTGCCGAGGGCTTCGATAATCTCGGCCCGCGCGAAAAAGTCCCGGCCCTGCAAGGCCGACATCAATAGTTTGGTTGCTCGCTTATCCCCGGATTGCCCCAGTTGCTCGACGGCCGCCTTTCGTTCGCCGGGATTGTTGCTCCGCAAGCCGGCTGTGCACTGTTTCAGCGTTGCGGCATCCAGCGGGACCGGAGCCGTCGCCCCCGCGCGGTCTTCCCGGCCCACCAGCCGCTTGGCCTCCTGGACCTTGGCCGCGGCCGGGTCTGTTGCCGCAGCGCCCGGCCCCGAAACCGCCGGCGCCTTTTTCGGCTCCAGGATCTGGATCAGCGGCGCAATTGCCCGCGGGTCCTTGCTGTCGCCCAGCTTGACGATCGCCTCGTCGCGAACCGCCGGCGTATCGCTGCCCAGCTTGGCGATCCAATCGTCAACCGTATCGCCGGATGTTTGCGGGCTGACGGCCATCAGGACCGCGATACAGCTTCCGATCATCCACAGTTTCCGACCCATTTCCGCTTTCGATCGTTGTTGCATGAGAGCGCTCTCCAAAGGGATCCAATTGAACCGGGTTTTTTGATTTCGTAACGAGGAACACGATATCCTATAGCCCCTGAAAATCAAGGGCCTTGCAGCCGTCCTCCGGCGGGATCAGGCAAAATGCAGTTCGATCACCTCTTTGTCGTTGACGATGTGCTCGCGGGGGATGCTCTGTCCGTCGTGGCAGACCGGCGAGTTCCACACGCGGGCGCTCTTGAGCTTGTCAGCCAGTTCGCGGTGGATGCGATAGGCCAGGTCGCTCACCGACGAGCCCCGCGCCAGCGTGAACGGCTCCTTCATGTCCGGCGGATGGCCCGGCCGCTTGGCATAGACCCGCACGATGTCGAGCATCTCGAAGACTGTCCGCGTCATGTCCAGCAATCCCTCGGCCGTCACCGTGGAAATTTCCACCATCGGCATGGATTGGCCGTACAGTTCCCGCAGGGTTGCCGCCGCGTCGACAACCACGATGTCGCGCTTTGTGGCAATGATCAGCGACTTGTGGCCGAGCGTCTGTCCGGCGTCATCGGCGTGAAGGCCGTCGCCCTCCAGCAGCAGCCGATGCTCGCGGAGATACTTCAGGCACACCTCCATCTGGTCCAGAATGTCGCCCGATAGGTCCACCACGATCCCGATCAGGTCGCAGCCGCGATACACCTGCACCTGCCCCGGCGCCGCATAGTCGGCCGTGATCGGCGGCGTATCGACGATCTCGATGGGCACATCCTCGTGCTTCATCATCCCGGGCACCGGCTTTTCCGTGCCGAAGGGGTAATCGGTCACATTCACCTTGGCGTTGGTCAGATGCGCCAGGATGGAACTCTTCCCGCAGTTGGGCAGGCCGATCAGCGCCACCTGCCCGCCGCCGCTCTTGGGGATCTGGAACATATCGACCCGCTTGGCGGCCGCGCCCCGATGCGGCGCGGTGGCCGATTCCTTGATCTTGCTGATCTTGCGCTTGATATCGGCCTGGATGTGCTCGGTCCCTTTGTGCTTGGGGATCACCCGCAGCATCTCCTCCAGCGCCGTCAGCCGCTCCGGATCGGTCGTGGCGCTGCGAAACCACTCATCGGCCTTCTTGTACTCGGGGGTCAGATTCGCCGGCATACGGACCTCGCTGATTCTTTGGGTTTCCGCTATCGAACAGGGATCTCAATAACCTGGATACTTAATGGCTTGATCTCAACGGGCCCATCGACGGCGACCTTGCCCGCCTGGATCGTCACCTTCGGCGTCTCCTCCGGATCGTTATAATCGAAGGGGCTCTTGCCGTCGATCCGCCAGATGCGGGCCTTCGGTTCGACCTTGACCCCGGACAGATCCAGCGACAGGCGGACGATGTCGTAGGTCGGATTGACCACGCCGACGGTGATCGCCTTACGGTTGGCGCTCCAGGCCGCCGCCACATCCAGCGGCGCAGGGACACCGGCCACCGCCAGCGGAATCACGCCATAGTGCTGGCGATAAAGTTGCAGCGCCAGTCCCGTCGTCTCCATCGCCGCGTGCGTGGGCGAGGTCTTGATGCAGCCGATGACATTGACCGTCTGGGCGTAGTTGGCCATCAGGTAGATGTCGCTGTTGCGGAAGTACTCGTGCAGCCCCGCCGCGATCCCCAGCCCGTCCTTGACGAAATACCGTGTTCCGATCTCGCCAAAAACATGCTTTCCGTACCAATAGTTCCACTCGTCCATCGCGATGCGGATGTCCTTGCCCTTCAGCGATTCCAGTTGGGCCCGATACTCCCGATGCGCCGCGCCGATCCGCCGGATGTTATCGACGATCTGCGCCACATGCGCGGGGATATTGCCCTGCGACTGGCAATAAAAATGCTCGCTGACCGCCGACATCGCGTCGGCGCACTGCGCCATCATCGTGCGGCTCCACTCGCCCACCGCGCCGACGGCCACCGGCTTGATCGTCGGATCGACCTTGCGCATCGCGGCGACTACGGCGTTGTGCTTCTTGACATACTCCGACAGCGGCATGTTGCCGAGCTGCCAGTTGCCGTACATCTCATTTCCGACCGCCCAGAACTTGATCCCCCACGGCTCCGACCGTCCGTTGGCGGCCCGCAGCTTGCCCAGAGGCGTCTCGGCCGAGCCGTTACAGTACTCGACCTCCTCGGCGGCCATCTCGACCGATCCCTGCCCCGTGTTGACCGTGACATACGGCTCGGTCTTGATCAGCGAGCAGAAGTCCATGAACTCGTGGATCCCCACATCGTTATGCTCGATCCCCGTCCAGGCCGGATTCTTGCGCGGCGGCCGTTTGTCCGGGTCGCCGATGCCATCCTTCCAGTTGTACCCGCTGACAAAATTCCCGCCCGGCCACCGATAAATCGGCGAGTCCAGGGCCTTCAGCAGCTCCAGCGTATCCTTGCGAAAGCCCCGGACATTGTCCGCGGGCATCAGCGACACCGTCCCGATCCGCAGAACGCCCTTGCCCTGACTGAGGATCTCCAGGCGGCCGTCTTTCGTCGTCCCCCCGCTGCCAAGCCGGAAGGGATAGGTTGCGAAGTCATTTGTAAGTTTATCGACCCGGAACGATGCCTTCTGCGAGGGGCTGTTGCCCCAGACCAGATTCACCTGCACCGGCCCCGCCTCGGCCTCCCCGGCCAGGATCACGCGGCCGGTGTACTCCTTGCCCTTGATCAGCCACAGTCCGTCCTGGTGGATGCCTCCCGGCACGCCCGGCCCGGCAAGCTGGATCTGCACCGAATGAACGCCGACGAAGGGCTTGTCCTTCGACATGGCAATGTTCGTCTTCGGCCCCAATGGCTTCCACGGCGATGCCTTCAGGATCCGGGCCCCCTCGCCGGTCGTCGTCCAGATCTCCCCCTCGGCCGGCACAGGGTAGTAAAACTTGCGGTCCTCGAGCATCTCGGCCCAGATCCCACCGTAGATGCACCGGCCCAGGTGCTCGATGAACTGCCCGTAAATATACGGCGAAATCGGCTCGCCGGCCTTGGTCGCGTCGATCGTTACGGCCGCGTCGACCGTCCGGGACACGATCGCCACCGGGCCGATCTCCTCCAGCCGCACATCGTCGTACCACGCGGTCCCCGTCGCAAATCCCCATCCGCCGAACAGGCAATTGACCTGAATACTGTCGTTGCCCCCTGTGTTGAAGGTGCATTCCACCTTCGTCCAGTCCTTCGTGCCCGTTACCGCCGGCGTCTGCGTCGGCTGGATATCGTGAATATTCAGCAGGGCCCCCTTGGCCGATCCCGGCACGACATTCTCCGTGCGGATCCACGCCGACAGCCGGTACTCCGTGGACGGCTTGACCGGGACGAACTGCTTCCAACTGATGTCGCCGCCAGTGGTGGAGATGATCCGGACGCACTTGCCGCCGCCTCGGCCTTCCGGAACCCAGGCGAATAAACCCTGTCCGTTCCAGGTATCCGGCTGCCAGCCGTCGGGATTCTTGCCGGAACCCGTCTCGAATGAGCCGTTGATAATCAGGGCCGGCTGGCCTTCGGGTTTGTCCGCTTTTTGTTGCGGGACACAGGAATTCAGGATCATCAGCAGCCCCGTCAGGGCCAGTCCCAACACGATCCGATTTCGCATGGCAGTCTCCAATCCAAAGAAAAAGGGCAGGTTCAATGTCCTGCCCGATATCTTACTGACAACCGATTATTCCGCAAGCCGTAAGGTTGCTTTACTCGGCCACCGCCGTGGCAACGAGATCGCCGACCTGGCTGGTCGAGAAACCCATCTTGCCGGCCGCCAGCGATTTGAGCTTGGTAGCGGTCACGCCCCGGATGGCCTGGTCGATCTTGGCCGCCGCCTTCTCCAGGCCCAGCGTCTCGAGCATCATCTGCATCGCTCCGATGGCCGCCAGCGGATTGATCACGCCCTTGCCCGTGTACTTCGGTGCGCTGCCGCCGATGGGCTCGAACATGCT
>PMBP01000002.1 GCA_003152975.1 Phycisphaerales bacterium
TCTTCGCCCCGTGTGATCCGCAGGAGGCCCGGCGGGTGACCTTTACCGTGGCCCAAATCGATGGCCCGGTTTATATCCGATTGGCCACCGGCGGAAGCCCCAGGGTCTATGACATGGAAATGCCTTTTGAAATTGGAAAGGCCGTATCGCTGCATGAAGGCAACGATCTGTCGATCGTAACAACGGGACACATCGTCCCGGAGGTCCTTTCGGCCGTACGAGAGTTGGATGCGGACGGAATTCAGGTTCGGCTGCTTCATTATCCAACCGTAAAACCCTTCGACGAGGCCACACTTCTGGACGCGGCGGACCGGACGGGATTGATCCTGACTGTCGAGGAGCATTCGGTGTATGGCGGGCTGGGAGGGATTGTCAGCGAAATTCTGGCCGAACACGGGTCCGGGGCTGTGTGCAAACGGCTCGGATTGTGGGATCGGTTCCCGGCAGGATATGGATCCTATGCCTGGATGAAGGAACACAACGGTCTGTCCAGCCGGCAGATCATTTCTTCCGTTCGTTCGCTTATGGAGTGCCGCAATGGGTCGCCTTCTTGAAGTAGTAACTCCCCTGCATACCCGNNCGTTGCCAAGGAATACGGACGGGAGTATTGGGATGGCGACCGGCGATACGGATATGGGGGATATCGGTACGATGGTCGGTGGGCAACGGTAGCCCAGGCCCTGATTCGGGAATACCATCTTCGGGAGGATGCCTCGATCCTAGATGTCGGGTGCGGAAAGGCCTTTCTGTTGTATGAGCTGTCACAATTGCTTCCGCACGCCCAAATCCGCGGTTTGGATGCGTCCTCCTATGCGATCGAGAATGCCAAACCGGAAATCCGCGACCATTTGTTTGTCCATCGGGCCGAGGATCCTTTTCCGTTTGCCGACAAGCAGTTCGACCTGGCGATTTCGCTGACGACCCTGCACAATCTCCCCATCGAGCGGCTGGCCATTGCTCTCCAGGAACTGGATCGGGTTTCCCGCAATCAATATGTGGTGGTGGAAAGTTTTCGCAATGAGCGGGAGTTGTTCAATCTGCAGTGTTGGGCGCTGACCTGTGAATCGTTCTATCAACCCGAAAGCTGGAAATGGCTGTTCGATCGGTTTGGGTATCATGGCGATTATGAATTCATCTATTTCGAATGAGAATGCAAACAAATACCCCCGACCACAAGGGATGCGTCCAGGGTCTGTAAATGAAAACGGGAAATGAAGGGACATTCATGGGGACATATTCGGTAATGAGTCCGGACCTTCGGCTCTGTATTCACCATGTTGGCGGCAGGAGCGGGTCGAGGGGATTTCCCGTTCTCAAACCGTTCGAGGGGGATATTGTCAATGTCCTCTACGATGCCGACCCGGACTGTCTGGACCAGGTGCGAAGCGTGAACGCCAAACACGGTTCCGAATCGCATGTCTTGCCATTCTGTCTCGGAGAGGCGTGCCGCCAGACGGCCTTTCATATTACCTATGATCCGTACTGCAGTTCGGTATTCGAGCCGAACCCGCGATATGCGGACTACTCCAGTTACAGCACGGATGTCGATTATCCCCTGGGAGAGAGCGTAAAGGTCATGGAAACTCGACCGGTTTCCATGGTGACGATGGATCATATCCTGCAGAACGGTATCGCCAATGTTCCCCCTCCGGACTTCCTGTCGGTGGACACGCAAGGGTCCGAATTGGCCATTCTCTCCGGGGCCCGGCAAACCCTGATGACCAACGCGCTGGCGGTTTCCGTGGAAGCGGAGTTCCATCCCATTTACCAGGGCCAGCCGTTGTTCGGGGACCTGATCCGGGCACTCGGCGAGCTGGGGTTCGACTTTGTTCGATTCGAAAACTTTGGCGAGATGTCTCCCTGTCGCGGCCCGATTGGGTTTCGCGGGCGCGGGTACACCTTATATAGCGACGCTCTCTTTTTCCGCCGTGTGTCGGACCTGTACCGAGGGGAAACGGACCCCGTGCGGCTGGCGACCCGATTACGCAAGATGGCGTATATCGCGATTGTGTATGATCAACTGGAATTGGCCCGCGAGTGCCTGATCCAAAGTAAGGGGTTGCGTCCGAATCCGCAATCTCAGGACCGGGTCTATCTGCAATTTCTCGATGAGCTCCAGCGGGCTCTGGATGGGATGCCCAACCTCTACCCCCCGACCTTTTCACGGAAGTACACCTATGAGCAGAGCAAGGCGCGATTCTTCAGCGAGGAAAAGCGCAGGCAAATGGGGATCCGCGTTCCCGCCTTTGACCAGGCCAGGATTGAACAATCGGGACCGCTGGACATGCGGGGCTATATCGAGGTCGAAAATGTTCTGGTTCGTTATGGATTTACGAATCAGGCAAAACTGGTCCGTGAGAATCGAGAAAAACAGTTGAAGCTGGCCCCCCCGTCGGGCGCCGCTTCCCGCGCCACGGCCGAACCGTCCGGGTGTGCATTGCCCAACCCCGATCTCCTCGAACAGTACAAACAGTGGACACGGAACACGGGCGCCGCGGCGTTTCTGCGGCGCAATGGAATTCAGTCCGCCAGTGTGTATGGAGCCAACCCCTTTGCCTTGGTGCTGATTGCGGACCTGTCGGCCAATGGAATCCCGGTTCGCTGCGTTCTCGGAGATCGGCGGCAGTTCGTGGACGGTCGGTTTTCCGGAATTCCCGTCACCCAGTCCCCCTCGATCCCCGAGGTTGGGGATGCCCTGCTCATTCCGGTCTTTGATGACCTGCGTCCACCGCTCAAGGCCGCCTTGCAGACACAATGGGCCGGCCGGCCCATTGTGACGCTGAAAGACATTGTCAACGGAACCTATGCCCTGTCCCTTGCGGGGAGCGCCCGGTGAAAACCCTCTACACGGGGATGAAAGTGTTTCACTTTGGAGCCAAGCTGGATTCGCTTGGGCGGGAGATATCGGCGATTCTACCTCCGGTGCACATCCGCATCAAACCGACCAATCTCTGTTGCCACAGTTGCCGTTATTGCGCCTATCGCTCCGAGGGTCTGCAACTGGGCAAGGATATGAACGATCGCGATACGATTCCGCGCCAGAAGATGCTCGAGATTGCCGACGATATCATCGAGATGGGCGTCAAGGCGGTGACCTTCAGCGGCGGCGGCGAGCCGTTCTGCTATCCGCATCTGCTCGAGGTCGTTCAACGCCTGGCGGAGTCCTCCGTCCGGTTTGCAGCCCTGACCAACGGGGCCCGCGTCACCGGCGAGATCGCCGAGTATTTTGCCCTCCATGCAACATGGTTGAGGGTCAGTATCGACGGTTGGGATGGGGCCAGTTATGCCCGTTACCGCGGGGTTTCGGATCGCGAATTTGACAGGGTGCTGGCCAACCTGCGACAGTTCAGACATTACGGCGGATCGTGCCATGTCGGCGCATCGATCATCGTGGACCGTGAAAATGCCGGGCATGTTTGCCAACTGGTCGAAAAGCTGCGGAATACGGGCATCCACAGCGTCAAAATAAGCCCGTGCATCGTGAGCAATGATGGGCGCCAGAACAATGAATACCATGCCCCAATCTTCGATCGGGTCAAGGAGGAAGTCGCTCGCGCCGCCGGAACCTTTGCCGGCGATGGATTTGAAATATTCGATTCGTACCATCGCCAACTGGACTCCTTTCAGAAAGTCTATACCTGGTGCCCATATCTGCAGATCCTACCGGTGATCGGCGCCGACCAGAATGTCTATTCCTGCCAGGACAAGGCATACAATCTCGATTGCGGATTGATCGGATCGATCCGAAATCGCCGATTCAGGGATTTTTGGACTGACGGAAAGGATAAATTTTTTGCGATCGATCCCTCGCGAGTCTGCAATCATCACTGTGTTGCCGATTCGAAGAACCGCATGGTCCTGGAATACCTTCAGGCCAACGCGGAGCATCTGGCCTTTGTGTGAACTCTGTATGGTTTTCATTGTCGGTGAATTCCGGTGAATCGAAATACCCCATGATTAAGCCCCTCTCTCAGAACCGATCCGATACATCCAGACGACTCTCGATTGCCATCGTTGGCGCATCAGGCCTGATCGGACAGGCCTTGTCTAGACGACTGAAACCGTTGTATCCGGTCCTTGGAACCTACTGCTCCAATGAAATAGACGGTTTGGTACCCTTGGATCTGTGTCGGCGGGACTATTCGATTCTGGATGCAAGCGATGTGGTCATTCT
>PMBP01000156.1 GCA_003152975.1 Phycisphaerales bacterium
GGAGCCGGACCGACCTCGGTCCGGATACTGTAGCCGGCCGCGTTGAGGCCGGAATTTGGTGCGGAGCGGGGTCGCTCCGCCTCCACTTGAGCGTGATCACGTGCACGAAAAACGGCTCCGGCCATTTTTCGACAAGCCGCCCGGAGGGCCCGCGGTCCGACAGGCGGCTACCCGCTCTGCAGTTCGTAGCTTAGGATGCTGAGCGCGTAGACGGCCGCCGTTTCGCAGCGCAGCACGAGCGGTCCGAGTGTGATCGGCTCGAAGCCGGTGTTTTTGGACAGACTCATCTCCGCCGGCGTAAAATCTCCTTCGGGGCCGATCAACCAAAGCACGTTCTTCGGTGCATGCCCTTTCTCTTCCCGGAAACGCGCCAACACGCTCCGCAGCGACGTTGCGCCCGGCTGCAGACTGGCGATGAGTTTCAAATCGTAGCCGGGATTCCCCGTCATAAACGCGGCTGCTCGCTGCACCGGCTCGATTTCCGGAAGGAACGGATTGCCGCATTGCTTGGCGGCCTCGATCGCCGCGGCGCGGCCATCCACTCCACTCCGGCCGATCGGCGAATCCTGATCGACACCGGAAATTTCCTGGCGCAAGATACTCCTCAAGATCGACTCAAGCTCAGTATCTTATTGCAGGCACTGACTTTACAAGAATACGACATTCTCCACCTGGATAAAAACGACATGAAGGTTATATCCGAACTGGGTCTGCTGGATTCGACCAACTGCGAGCTTTTATCCTCAACCCCCCTCTATGACAAAATAGCCGCCAAGGTCGGGCGGGAATATACCCTGACCGGCCGGAAGCTGCTGGTGACGATCGCTTCGATCCAGGCCGCGGATTTCAATCTGTCGAAGTTGTCGCAACTATTTGATACAAAAGGAGATACGGCAAAATCGAACCTTCTGATTATCGACTCGTCGGATCCTAAAATAGTTGACTTGATTGACAAAACCAATCTCGTGGATGTCCTGATTGTTCCCTCGACGGCGACCGAACCGCGAATTGTCGATCGCGGCCGGACTCGGCCGCTGGTGATTTCCGTCGGTAAATTCGGCGAATATGCGGCAAAATTAACCTTAGAAATCCAGAATGACCTTTCGGTAAAGTCCCAATTTTCCGAGGTTCCGATCACCGATAAGTTGCCGTCAGATAAGAACTTAGTGGATTTGTACAAGTTCTATCAGACCCTGGTCCGCGATGAAAAACTCCTCGATAAAGTCCCGCAGGTTCCCCTCAGCGATGGCCTGGCGTATGTGGGAACAAAAAAGTGCCAAACCTGTCACGAATTCGCTTACCAGAAATGGATCGAGCGAAAACACGCCATTGCGTATCCGACATTGGTACAAGTGGAGCATCAATACGATCCTGAATGTGTTAAATGCCATGTTATCGGACTTGGCTATGAATCCGGCTTCAAAAACGATACCAACCCGGAACTTGGCAATGTCGGCTGCGAGGCCTGCCACGGCCCGGGAAATAAACATATTGAGTCGGTTTTGACGCAAAAAACCTATGTCGCTCCCGGAGGCCAGCCGCGAATGAAGTGCGTGGATTGCCACACCAATGAAAACAGCTCCGGCTTTGCCGGCCACGAGCGGGAATACTTTCAAAAAATCGCGCATTGGAAGGAACCCAGGGCCGAAGATTCCATCCAATATCTTAGCGGAACGGCCGCACCAAAGGCCGATTCGGTAAATGTTGGAAAGGAATCTTCCGATAATCGATAGAGGCCCCGAAGGTTTTCGGGCCTGTGTTTTGCGTGTCATTTGTGTCGTAACTGGTTGATTGGAAAGATGTTACGAATAGTCAAAATCCTGTCGATCGCCTCGTTGGGCCTTGCGGCCCTGACGATGGTCACGGTGTTGGTGCAGATTATCCGGGGGGGCGAGGGATCCAGTTATCTTTCAGAGCCGGGGGCCGTCGAGCGGTTTGAACAGAAGGCCGGAACCGCAAAGCCCACAACGGAGACCGAGTCTCTGTTAGTCCAAAAGGCCAAGCTGTTCGCGTTTGCGTTGAATCCACCGCCTCCAGCAGCGCCCAAGGAAATCGCCAAGGCCGGTCCGACAACTCCCAAAGAAATCCTAAAACCGGATGAAGAAAGACCAGAACCGAAGGTCGTGATCAATGCGAAGTTCAAGCTGATCGCAACGGCGTGTTACGCGTCGGTTCCGGGCCAATCGCTTGCGTTGCTGGATTTGACCTCGCAAGGGCCCAAGTGGTATCGTCTCGGCGAAACGGTCGAGGGCCTGACGATCCACGAGATCAAGGAGAATGAGGTCACTCTCTATCAGGGCAACAAGCTCAATGGCACGGTTGAAATGGCTCAATCGCCGACGATTTTTCCGTCGATCCTGAAGGGCGATCCGGCGGCGGGCCAGCCGGTAGCGTCGGTAGCGAGTTTTTTCGGGTCGGCGGACAAGGTCGATCTGCCGCCGACCCTGACGGGGCGAGACAATCCGAGGTTACTGGACAAGAATTCACCAGATAAATTGCAGGCCTCCGGCGCGGCGGCTCCGCCGGCCTCCACGGGCCCTCGAACGATCTTTTCGACGGACCCGGCGGCGGCCCTGACGGACCCGTCTGTGACGAGCCCCATTTCCGCCGGTCCCGCTACGCCGGCGCCGGGCGCGGCGGGCGCCGCGACCGATCTGCGAACGGCCCAGCGGCGCGGCGCGTATCGGCCTCCGGTTCCGGCGACGCGGACGATTCCCAACGCGCCGGTCAAGGCACCTGCGCCGCCCCCCACACCGGAAGCGCAGAAGGCCGAGATGGACAAGAACATCGACGATATTCGCAAGCTGATGGGGACGCCGAACCCCAACGCGAGCGGGACCGACCCGTCGGAAGATCAGAAGGCCTGGGGCGAGTTGCTCAAGCTTCTGGAAGACGAGCGCAAGAACCTCGANNCGGCACCCACGCCAGCGCCGGCGCCAACGCCGGCACCTTCGGCACCCGCACCCACGCCGGCACCTACTCCACAACCGGACACCCCGGCGCCTCCGGCTCCGCCGGCCGAGCCGACACCACCGGCCAATACTGATAACGGGGGAAATTAAGCCCCATTGTTTCCGTTTGAGGCACGGCGGAAATGAATCTCCCCCTGCCGCGAATTNNCGCGGAGAAATCCGGGAACTTTCCCCTCGTTGAAATGTCAGTTATCTTAGCGTGACAGCGGGATTTATGCGCATTGCGCTAGACGCGGAAAATTCGGAGTTTGCATTGGAAATAACCGATAAACAACAGGATGGAATCGCCGAGCTTGCGGGAGACAGTGTCCTTACGCGCAATCGGCAGCGACGACCTCTGAACGGAGCGGAAATATGCAATCAGGATGCGTGAAGGTTCGCGTGGGAATGATTCGGACGGCCTTGGCCGTATTCTCCTGTGTGGGGATATTGTATGCGTCATTGATGGCGGCCGACAACACGCCGTCGTCGGTGCTTCGCAGCCGGGTCTATCGGATCAAGCATATCGACCCGGAACGGGCCAAACAGATCCTGACGGACCTGAAGCTGGGCAGCG
>PMBP01000159.1 GCA_003152975.1 Phycisphaerales bacterium
ATAGGTTGATGTTATGTTTATCATTCGATATTTGTGTATGGGTTGTATGGCAATGGTATTAGCTAACTCGTGCTCTACCCCTTCTTCGCTGCAAACACCTAAGATACCTCAAAAAAGTGAATTATGCAATCTCGAATTGGCGTTAATACCCGATGTAACGGCAACAACATCGGTCTGTGAAAAACTCTATTCCATCTGTACAGATGATCGCATTTACATTTGGAATTGGAGGAAGCCGAACGATGAACCACATTGTGTCGGAATATATTCCTGTGGAGAACCCCTGATAGCCCTCAAGCGTTTCGGAGTTATCCTTGCCGATGGTTCTGTGCTCACCATTGCACCCCCTGATCAAGGAGGTTCGTCTGTTTTAGTCCAAAAAGATGTTGCATCAAACAGAGAGATCAAATATTGGGATATTGGGGGCCCTTGGGACTTAAAGTACCTTGCTTCCAACCGGGGAGGAACCTGTGTTGCTTGTCTTCTCCAAGAAAATAGTATCTATATTCATACCCAGAAGGATCGGACCGATTTCGGCGATTTCAAAATAGGTGTCATTCGCCCGGAAGCATCTATCCAATGGATAGGCTCGATTCGTGAGGATCGTATTGATGGCCCTGGGATTTGGAGCGTCCATGTAAGTGACGATGGGCGATATATAGCATGTGTTGGAGTATCGAATGGTGGATGGTTGGCTATCGGAGATGTTGAGAAAAAGCAATTTCTTTGGCAAAAGATTGTGAAATGGCCGGCCGGAAAATCAACCGTCAATTTTAATGACTGTTCGTTTTCTCCCGATAGCACCCGCGTATATGTTGCTGGCAATACCGGTTTACTGGGTTTCGACATCCTAACCGGTCAAGTAATCTGTTATCTGCCAACGGATGGCCGGTTTGTCAGTGTTGATGTAAGCCCAGATGGACATCTAGTAGCCGGAGGAGAATCACTCGTAGGTTATGTGAAAATATTTGATTTACAAACAGGCCGTATGATTCGGCAGATTGAGACGGGACAATATACAATTTATGGATTAACCTTTTCACCGGATTCGAAATATCTGGCAACTTCGGGGGTTAAGAATACAAATGTAAAAATATGGAAGCTTGATGGGGAATAAGTTCATGTAATTGGATAGTGTAATCAGTCGGTCCATGAATTCGTCAACGATCCTGTGATCCTGTGATTCATCCGCTTGACAAAGCCCGAACAATCCCGCATACTTCGGCAAAACGAAAATCAACGCAAATTTTGTGGATGGGACAGACCATGTATCTGCTCGGCTTCGATATCGGAACCTCGTCGATCAAGGCGACCCTGATGGACGCACAGACCCAGACGGTCGCGGCCTCGGCCACCTCGCCCAAGAAGGAAATGGAAATCCTCGCCCCGCGTCCCGGCTGGGCCGAGCAGGAGCCGATGAGTTGGTGGCAGAATGTCAAGCAGGCCGCCGCCGAGATCCTGGCGACCTCGCGCGTTCGGCCGTCGGACATCAAGGCCATCGGTATCACCTACCAGATGCACGGCCTGGTCGCCGTGGACAAATCCGGCAAGCCCCTTCGCCCGTCGATCATCTGGTGCGACAGCCGGGCCGTCGAGGTCGGCGCCCGCGCCGCCAAAAAGATCGGGCCGAAAAAATGCCTCGAAAACCTGCTGAACTACCCCGGCAACTTCACCGCCTCCAAGCTCCGCTGGGTCCGCGAAAACGAACCGAAGCTCTACAAGCAGATCCACAAGGTCATGCTGCCCGGCGACTTCATCGCAATGAAGATGACCGGCCGCACGGTCACGACCGTCTCGGGCCTGTCCGAAGGGATCTTCTGGGACTTCAAGAAAAACCAGATCGCCAAGCAGATCCTGTCGGCGATGGACATCGACCCCGCCCTGCTGCCCGATACTGTCGATACCTTCGGCGTCCAGGGCGAGCTGACCGCGCAGGCCGCCCGCGAACTGGGTCTGGCAACGGGAACCGTCGTCGCCTATCGCGCCGGTGATCAGCCCAACAACGCCTTCTCGCTTAATGTCCTCGAACCCGGCGAAATCGCCGCCACAGCCGGCACCTCCGGCGTGGTCTATGGCATCGGTAAAAAGCCCGCCTACGACTCGGCCTCCCGTGTCAACACCTTCGTCCATGTCAACCACACCGCCGCCCAGCCGCGCTACGGCGTGCTGTTGTGCCTCAACGGCACCGGCATCCTCAACAGTTGGCTCAAGCACAACATCGTCGCGCCCGGCCTGGACTACCCGCAGATGAACGCACTGGCCGACCAGATCCCCGTCGGCTCCGAGGGCCTCTCCATCCTGCCCTTCGGCAACGGCTCCGAGCGGATCCTCGAAAACCGCAACCTCGGGGGCCTGGTTCGCAATCTCAACTTCAATGTCCACACGCAGGCCCATGTCCTCCGGGCCGCACAGGAGGGCATCGTCTTTGCCCTCAACTACGGCCTCGACATCATGCGGGACATGGGCGTGACCATCCGTAAGGTCCGCGCCGGCTCGGCCAACATGTTCCTTAGCCCCATCTTCGCCTCGGCCTTTGCGACCGTAACCGGTTCCACCGTCGAGCTTTACAACACCGACGGCTCCCAGGGCGCTGCCCGCGGGGCCGGCCTGGGTTGCGGGGCCTATCGCAACCCCAAAGCGGCCTTCTCCGGCCTCAAAAAGGTCCGGACCATCGAGCCCAATGCCCGTCAGTCCAAGGCCTACAAACAGGCCTACCAGAACTGGCTTTTTGCCCTTCAACAGGCCACAGAATAAAACAAAAGGCCGAAATCGTTTAAGAAAGGCCACCGACGGTCATCGGAAGACGGGTTGGGCAATCTGTCAAACCGTGATGATAGTAACTATCTTCAAATAAAAGACTTATAAACTTAATCCTGTTCGATAAATCATCCTCAATCTTTCGAGCATCCCACATCTCCGGCCATTGTCATCCCGTTGGAGGTTCCTGGAAGATGAATTCTGTTTTTTTTATAATACATTTCCCTGTTTTGACCGATAATGTATAATGAGGATGGTTAAGGATGGCTCGTTTCTATCGGCACTAAACAAGATAAATGAAATAAGGATTTAGGGAGAAGTCCATGGCAAATGAAACCAATGGCGCAACAATGGAAGAACAAATTGGAAGTGCGGCCGGTCAGGTTTGGACCTATCTGGCCAAGAAGAAAACCTCGGTCAGCTTGACGGATCTGCCCAAGCTGGTCGATCTCAAGCCGCAGGTGGCCTATATGGGCCTCGGCTGGCTCGCCCGCGAAGGCAAGCTCTGCTACGAAAACAAGGCCGGCAAATTCTCGGTGGGTCTGGTTCCCACGGAGTGCTGCCTGTAATCGATTTCGGTTTCTTCTTTCGCTATTCATCCCGACCCCAATCGGGCTATGGATAGTCTGTGTCACAAACTAAAAACCGCCTTCTTCGGAAGGCGGTTTTTTTGTTTCCCCCTTCCTTCGCCGCAACTTCGCCGTTGACAAAACGGCCTGCATCGCATACCTTTTTGGCAAATCCAAGCAATCATAATAATTTGAACAGGAGCCATAGGCATGAAAGAGGCATTCCCCGGAATCAGGAAGATTGAGTACGAAGGCCCGGAAAGCGAGAACCCCCTTTCGTTCAAGCATTACAACCCCGACCAGATCGTCGAAGGCAAGACGATGGCCGACCACCTGCGGTTTTCCGTCGCATACTGGCATGCCTTCCGCAACGGCTGCAACGACCAGTTCGGCGGCCCGACGCGGCAAATGCCGTGGGATGACGGCTCGGCCAGTATTGAAAACGCACAAAATCGTGTCCGTGCGGCCTTCGAGTTCTTCCAGAAACTCGGCGCCGGCTTCTACTGCTTCCACGACCGCGATGTCGCTCCCGAAGGCAGCACGCTGGCCGAGAGCAACAAGAACCTCGACGCAGTCGTCAAGGTCCTCAAGGAAGAGCAGCATCGCACCGGCGTTAAGCTCCTGTGGGGCACCGCGTGCCTGTTTGCGCATCCGCGGTTTATGCACGGGGCCGCGACCAGTTGCAACGCCGATGTCTTCGCGTTTGCCGCCGCCCAAGTGGCCAAGGCGATGGAAGTCACCAAGGAACTCGGCGGTGCCGGCTATGTCTTCTGGGGCGGCCGCGAGGGCTACAAGACCCTGCTCAACACCGACATGAAACGGGAACTGGATCACTTGGCCAAGTTCCTGCACCTGGCCGTGGACTATAAAAAGCAGATCGGCTTTACCGGCCAGTTCTATATCGAGCCCAAGCCCAAGGAGCCGACTAAGCACCAGTACGATTCCGACGCGGCGGCCTGCTATGCCTTCCTGCAAAAATACGGCCTGGCCGACCACCTCAAGCTCAACATCGAGGCCAACCA
>PMBP01000381.1 GCA_003152975.1 Phycisphaerales bacterium
AACGAGGCACGACTCTGCAAGGTGGTGGGACCTGCGGCGGGCTTGGCATTGATTATGAGTTTTTCGAAAGCTCCCTTTTGCCCTCGATCATCCCCTACGGATTTCTGGGTCTCGATGCCCGTGCCGATGGCTCTCTGGTCATCCATCCCCGACTGCCCAAGGCATGCCCCGAAATGGCCTTGAACAATATCCTATATCACAATGTCCATTTCGACATCCGCGCAGCCAATAACATGATTGAACTTAATTTCAAAGATATTCCCCGGGAGCCGGTTCGCCTTGTCCTTGAGGGAACATGGAAACGAGAGAAGTCAGACTGGCGGGGCTCTACTTGTGTTCTTAATCAAACCGGCGTATTCTGTTTTACCCGATGTGATTAGCGTCCCGGAATTGCAGTGAACTGCGTTGCGTGCCATGAGGAGTGTACATGATGAGTATAGGAGACGACTGCTTACGGGTTACTGCAAGTGTGATTGTGGTTGGCCTGGTTGGGATATTGTCTGCAGGCTGCAGGAGCACCGAATCTCTGAGTAGCAGGCAAACCGTCCCGATCATCTTCGACACGGATATCGGTACCGACGTGGACGACGCGGGAGCTCTGGCGATACTTCATGTCCTGGCCGACCGGGGAGAAGCCGAGATTCTGGCAACCATAAGTGCCAATCCGAATCGGTGGTGTGCGCCGGCCATCGATGTCATCAACACCTATTACGGCCGGCCCGACCTGCCCATCGGGGCATCCAAAACCGGCCCCAGCCCCGAAGAATGGTACCATGACAGTGTCCCCGACTATCCCCATGACTTGACAGCAACGGATGACGCTCCCGATGCCGTTGCTTTGTATCGTAAGATCCTGGCGGCCCAGCCCGATAACAGTGTGACGATCGTGGTCGTGGGGTGGCTAACGAACATGGCCGAGTTGCTCAACAGCAAACCGGATCAGTACAGCTCGCTGACCGGAAGAGAACTGGTTGAGGTTAAGGTCAAAGAGTTGGTCTCGATGGGCGGAAAATGGCCAAACTCACCCAAGGACGAAGGCGAATATAATTTCACCATGGACGGAGTTGCCGCACACAAGGTGATCAGCGACTGGCCCGGTAAGATCATGTTCACGGGCTTGGGCAAAGATGTGATGACCGGTGGTCGTCTCGTGGCCCGGGCACCGAAGGATAATCCGGTGCCAGCGTTTTACCGAAACTTCTTCAAGGGGTACAAGGTATCTGAACGGTCCAGTTGGGATCTCATTGCCGTATTGTACGCGGTCCGGGGTCTATCCAATTATTTTACCGCTGTCTCAGAGGGCAAATGTGTCGGCCAGGAAGACGGAAGCAACCAATGGGTACCCGATGTCCCTTCGAAGCATGCCTATCTCGATTACAGCATGCCTCTGGGGGAACTGGCTGCGCAAATCGAGGATTTGCTTTTAACTCCACCCATTCAATGAGCAAGAACTTCTTTCGTGAGAATCAGTGGATTGGTTATCTCAGATCAGGCCCCTCGCTTTTCAAGCGTTAATGCCACCCAATCAAGCGTTGTCGTATTTAGAATGAGCGGTGAATTTTGTTCTGGGCATGGATTTGTCTTCTGAAATTTCCTACCTTTCGTGTCCTTCCGGATCCGGCGTGGCAGCCGTACACGCCCGACGGAGGTATTCCTCAAAGGCCCAATCGCCGCTGCTGCCGGTCTGCCGGCTGATTACCAGATCGAGACTGGGCACGAACGCGATGATCTGGCCGCCCGATCCGGGTTTATCGCGTGCGTCGGACGGAATGCCCAGGCCGCTGCGGCCCCCCTCGCCGGTCAGACGCGCGGGCAGTTCCCATCCGTGCGAAAATATCTGCGGATTAAGCTGCCAGCGAAGTTCCGGGCTTTTCACCGTGTGCGTCGGGGCGGCCGTTTCGTCCACAAACCACTTGGGGATCACCTGCCGGTTGCCCCATTGCCCGCCGCGAAGCATACAATAGGCGATCCGGGCTAGATCCCGCGCGGGCATACCGAGTCCGTGCGTCGGATGCCGTCCGATCTTTTCGCCGCCGTCGAAATACTGGAACCACCAATGCTCGATGCCGAGCGGTTTAAAGAGCGCCTCGATTGCGAACTGGTCATAGGGTTTGCCGGTGACGGTTTCGCAGACCAACGCGGCATGGTGCAGGGCGTGGGTCGAGTAGCCACAGCCGGTGCCGGGATTGAAGGCCAAGGTTGCCGTTCGCGGATCGCCGGTGTGGCCGAGGATGTATTCCCAGGAGCCGTCGTTGTCGGAACCGTTGGCCTCGGGGCACACGCCGGAGGTGTGATTGAATAATTGCTTGACGGTGATTTGGGCTTTGCGGGGGTCGCTGAGCGGCTGGGCCCAGGGGATGAAGTCAAAGGCCGGGTCGTCAAACTTCATCTTGCGGGGCGTGCGGCCCTGTTGGCTCTGCTCGGAGGCAATCGCCAGCACCGTTGCGCAAACGGCCTTGGAAACGGAGGCAACGCGGCGAGCGTCGGTCTTGGCGCTATTGCCCCGCTCGACTTCGAGGGCGATGTAACCCCGGCGGATCACGACGGCGGCAAAATCCCGATTGTCGCTTTGCATCAACCAGGTCTTCAAGGCGTCCAGCTTTTCCGGGTCCATGCCGGCAATTTCGCGAATATCCTCCGGTTTGTCGAGTTTTCGCCAGCCGCCCTGCGATTCCGGCACTGGAAAATAGGGTTCTTGTAAGTCTTGGCGCAATGGCTCGGCACGGACACTCGTCGTGTTCCCCGATTCGGAGGAGACCTTCACCACCACACGCCGATACGCCGCCAGCGACGGGGTTCCGTTGTCGCGCACCGCGAGAATAACATGAATCGTTTTGCCGCCGGCATCCTCCGGAATTTGCAGGACGGCCAGCGGCGACGATGCATTCGTCAAAGTCACTTGGCCCTGGTATGTGCCGGTTTGGCGATAGACCAACCACTCATAAGTAAGTATATCGCCGTCGGGGTCTTTCGAGAGTTTCGCATCGAGCGACATTGTCTGGCCGGGCCGAGCATTGAACCGCAAAATCTCCTTTCCTTCGACGCCGTTGAGGATCGCACGCGGCGCATGGTTGGCCTCCTGCGGCGACTTGACACACCAGTCGAGCCGCGCTCGGAAGTCATTCTGCAGATCCGCCGCCCATCGAACCAGCGTATTGTCGCGGCTGGTCGTCCCGTTCCATGAATCGGCCTGGTTGGCCCAGTAGTACGGCTTACCGGGGAAGTCCTCGCACGGCCCGTAACGGCCGGCCCAGGAACCCCAGAGCGGCTCGTCCGGATCGTTCATCCCCGTCGGCACCAGATAGAGGAACGACATCGTGTCGCCCTCTTTGGCCCAGTGGGTGGTGTTCGTCGGATACAGTGCACCCAGCGGGCCGTGGTTGGTGAGCACATCGCGCTGCAGGTCGAATCCGCCAGCCTTTGAGGTCAGGGCTGAATACCGATGGTACCAGCGTTTGCCCTCCAGCTCCGGTTGAAAGGTGTTGACCCAGATCGGAAACGGCGGAGCGATCGTCGTTGTGTGATCGCCGAACTTGTCGTACGACGACAGCCGCAACTTCGATTTGAATCGGGCATATCCGTCCGGCCCGCGATCCTCCCGTACGCGATCCAGCGCCCGCTTGAGGTTGTTTACGGCGGCGCCGTTGTCGGTACCCCAGTCCGAATACCATAGCGGACGCCGATCATCTTTGTCAACGGCCGAAACAATGAGCTTCACCGCATCGTCAGTGTCATTGTATCCGGCCACAGTGCGCTGCCAGAGATACTCTTGGGTGGGGTAGCGCGCATCATGACGCACAAGAGTTGGCTGGCACTGACCGTAGGCATCAAGAAGCCGGCGAACGATGCCCAGTCCGGAGTCTTCGGGATTTTTGTTCTCCGGGCGGCGAGTCGTTGGCCGATTGGCGATTATCCCTTCGATGTCCCACTCGTTAGCGTATAGAAGAAACAGTACCAGCGACTGTTCGTCATCCGGGTCTCCGCCCGCATCAGTCTCAATGATCAATCGCAATCGGGTATTTGCCGCCGTCGATGGATCCGTGAGGCGAGCGTCATCCGGATTAGAAGGAACGGCGTTGGCAGAAGTCAACTGCCGGATCGCGGCATACACAACGGGGTCATCGGCGGCTCCCTGAAACGAAAACGGGAAGCGCTGGTTGACNNCGGGCGGGAATGTCTTCGATCCGCGTGCCGTTGAAGTGGATCAGCAGAAAATCGCTGGCGCGGGCAACCTCGTCGGGCAATTGTCCATCGCCCAGACCGCTGGCCGAGACCAGCAGCGTCGGCGCGGTCTGTTTTGCCAGGGCGATCAGTTCGGCAATCCCTTCGCCTGTCTTCAACGAACCGTGATCGAAACCACTGTGCCCGAACTCGTTGGCAATCTCCAGCATGACATTGGCGAATCCGCTGTCTTTGATCCAGGTTGCCACATTGACAACGCCGGCTCGGACCGCGGCTTCATCGTTAAGAACCTGATCCTGTCGCTGATAGTAACAGCCGAGAATGACGACCGCGCCGAGGCGATCGCAGGCCTCGATCACCCGACGTACACGCCGCAGATAGGGATCGCGCAGGGACCCGTCCGGAGTGAAGGCGGAATTGATGGCTCCCTCATAACCGGGCATCCCGCCCTGCAGGGAGATCGTGAAGGCACGAATGCCCTGGGCCGTATAGGCCGGCAGACGGGCGAGAAATTCCTCCATGTTGGAATCGGGATCGAAGTCGGGACGGCTCCGATCCTCGAAGACGGCGTTGACCATCCGAACATTCATCAGCAATCCCTCGGCCTTTGTACCCGGACAGGTCAGTTGGTCATTGAGAAACCACCGACCTTCCCGGATCGACACGCGGGTGCCAGGACGGAGGGGATTGTCCGGTACAACGATCGGATGCTCCGTGGGTTGTCGGTCGTTCTGATCGGGGATCACCGCCATAACATAGGGGTTCATCGCTCCCAGAAGCAACGATGCCAGTGATTGGAGGGTCCATCTCAATCGAAGGTTATTTTGTTTTCCTGTTTGGTTCATGGTTTTCAGATCCTGCGGCAAAATGGGATTCTGTAAGCACGAATCAGATGCCTCAATACTTTTCCCAAGGGGCACGGGCAAAGCCCGGCGCCGCTTCACGGCCGAAACGCAGGGGCGGATTGCCGTTCTCGAAAGCGCCGATATCCGGAGCCGACCCCTGGAAGTCATCATTGAACCCCGGCAGCCGTACGCCTTTGTCGATCGCCGGATTGGGAATCCGCACGACAGGATCGGTGATCGTGACCTCCCGGTCGCCGCGCGGGAATTGGACCTGGCCCCACTGGATCGAGGGGACCGTCGCCGCCAGGAACCACTCCGGGCGGTCCGACGGCACGAACAGCGAACGGACGAAACCGCCGGCAAGATAACCCCCGGTCAGATCGTTTCCAAAATCGTTGCCGGGGGTGCCGCTGGGATTGTCGGAATAGGTGTCGCCGCGGACGCGAAAGATGTTGTTCTTCGAGACCGCGTTGCTGATCCCATGCCCGCTAAAGACGCTCAGGGCCCCGTTGGGCTGAAGGGCCGTGTTGTGGAAGATGTACCGCCGGCCCTGGTCGCCCGGGACTTCCCGGCCGTCGAGGGTGAGTGTTCGCTTGGGCCCCCAGGTTTTGAGGATCGTGCCTCCGCCGGGATCCTGATGCGAAAGGCGGCTGGTGGCGAACACATTGCGAAAAATATACAGCGGCCCCATCGAAGTGCCCGCCGAAGCGATGAACACGAATGTTTTGTCGATATAGTTGCCCCATATACGCACATTCATGTTGGCGCCTTCGCTTTCGATGGCATAGTCCCAGCAGTTGGCGATAATGTTGCCGTAGATATCGGAATCGCAGTTGGGGCTGCCCTGGAAACTGAAATTGCTGGCCCCGCCGATGCCGTCGTTGTAGCCGTGGTCTTCGCTGGATCGGATCTCGTTGTACCGGATGATGTTTCCGCCCGAAGAATTTTGCAGAGTAATTCCCTGCGGTCCATCCGGATGCCCGGATTCCCAGTCGTTGGAACCGCTGCGGGGATAGTCGATCAGGTTTTGCTGGAGGACCAGTCCCCCCGCGCCGGTCTCGGCATAGATCGCGCTGTCGGATCCGAACGAGATGCCCCAGACCCCCGCTCCTCCGACCCGGCCCCACAGGGTCATATGGCAATCCTCAATGACCACATTCTGCACACCTTTACGAATCAGCACGGCATGCCGTCCGGCGTTCTTGAGTTCCAGTCCGCGGACGATGACAAAATCTGCCGCCACTTCGACGCAGGTGTCGTTGAGGTTGAACGCGTCGATGACGGTCTTGGTCCCGGGTGCCGGAGTCACAAGGTGCCAGGCGTCCGGCTTGCCGGCCTCGGTGATCCGCACGGGCTTGCCCGTATCGCCGCCCTGCAGGTGCGTTGTCTTGCCGATCGGGAATTGATCGCCGCGGGTACGTCCGGAGAATTCGACAGACTGACCGTCGCAGGTGAGGCGGATGAGGTATTCCGTGTCGGGCCTGAGACCCACCAAACTCCCGCGATACTCCTTCTGGCGGGAATCGTAAACCAGCGGCAGGGCCTGGCGCCACGACTTTTCATCGGCCCGACGGTATTGCACATTGCACTCGCCTTGATCAGCAGCGCTGGGGTAGNNCATGCCCGCTTTTCCTCGGCTGCTGACAAGGTCATGACTGTCACCATCGACATGATCACCAAGCACAATGTGTTGATGCTATTTCGCATGGTTCAGAATCCTAATCAGGATTACATGGGGACATTCGCAGAGCATTCACAACGGATACCCAATTAACCAAGGTATCATCCTTTCCTGTTCACAGCAAGTCTGACTCTATCTTGACCTTGTATGGATTGTGTAAAATCCGGATGAGTTCCAGTA
>PMBP01000379.1 GCA_003152975.1 Phycisphaerales bacterium
TCCCAAGCGGCCGGGGCCTCGAAGTTCAGTTGTAGCGAACTGCCGAACATCGCCGTTTCGTCAAGAACGAACAATCCCATTTCGTCGGCCAGATCAAGATAATGCCGCGGATGCGGCTGAGCATGGGGGCGGACGGCATTGCCATGCATATCCTTGATCATGCGATACCACGCCCAAGTGTATCGGCGCGAATTCACGAACGGGCTAAACGGGTGCAACAGGTCACCGAACATGGTTACTTTCTTGTCGTTCAAGTAGAAATTCCGCCCGACAATCCTATATTGTCGCCAACCGAAACGCGTATAACTGCGGTCAATCGTCTGGCCGCCGCTCTTGACCGAAAGGACAAGGCCGTACAGGTTCGGAGTGTCAGGTGACCAGAACCGAAGCCGCCCTGTAACTGTTTCTTTGAGTGAGACTGTCTTGGTTTCGCCGGGCTTTATGGTAATCTGTTTGGGGGGAAGATTCATTACAGGCGGATCAAGCCGCCATTTGGGCTCTGGAGCATCCAGGATGCCCGTACCGGCCAGATTCACCCATGGCTGAACGCTCGCTCCGACATCCACGAGCTGCTCGCAAACGGTGTCGTTGCGAAGCGTAACCTCCGCCTCCACCGAATCAGCGTCCACCAGCGGTCTGACGAAGACATCCGTCACGCGGACCAGCGGCAGGCCCAGCAAAAACACATCCTGCCAGATGCCGGTCAGGTTGTCGGTGTAGGAACCCGGTGGATAAGGCGTCCGCATGAATTTGTAGGTCGCACTGGTCTGATCGAACAGCCGCATGCTTCGCACGCCCACAAGAAGCTCATTGTCGGCATCGCGTTTCACCAGATCGGTCACATCCAGCTCGAACGGCAGATAGCGGTCAAAGTGCCCGCCCGCTTCTGTGCCGTTGATGAACACCTGCGCATCGCCGCCGACGGCCTCAAAATGCAGCACAATCCTCCGCCCCGTCCACGACTCCGGCACGCGAAAAGTCCGTCGCAGCCACCCCATCTCAACGCCGTCCCAGTGCGCCGGGTAGCTTGGATAATAGACCGAGCTGGGCCAATACGGATTCGGGGAACCCTGGCCGACATTACGGCCGGAGCCCCAGTCGTTGACATTCCAGGGCGAGGGAATCTTGATGGGTGTGGTTTCCCAACGGTCGGCGGCGGGCAAGGGCAATTCGGGCGCGACGCCGGTCCCCCGTTTCCAGTCGCCCGGCAGCGGCATCGGCTGAAATTGCCAGCTTCCATTGAGACAGATATCCTGACGATACGGCTGCTCGACGGGTTTGACCCAACCCTCGGACGGCGCAAAATCGCGGGCAAACTCGACCCTTGCGAAAACGGAACCCCCGCACAACAGGAACAGATAGACCGATACCGAAAATAAAGAATTACACTGCTTTGTATTCATCTGCGATCCATAAAGTCAGGAACGACCGGAATCCAACCAACAATACGAGAGGGTAAAACGGGCGTGACACAATGGAACCGTACGCTCTACCGATCCGACATTATAGAGCCGGCACCCGGCTTTCGGCAATCTCGGTGACTTTGAATCCTCCGCTGTCCCCCTCGGCCACAAGCATGGCCGCCCAATCGGGCCCCCGATTCAATCGATGAAATGACCATCGCCGCAAATCCTTCGGCATACCTCGATCCCGGACCAAGGCCGGTTGATCCGGCCAGAAAGCAACCTCGAAGCTCGGCGGTTCCCGCACCCCCGCCGCTTTAATGAACGCCTCTTTTGTGCACCAGCAATCATAGAAGGCGTCAAGCTGATCCCCGACTGGTAACGAGTTGAGCCGGTCCCGCTCGGCCGGCGTACAGATGACCCCCGCCATCTTCAATACATCGATCGCGGGATCCCGGTATTCGAGATCGATTCCCACCTGTCGCTGTTTGGCGAAGGCATAGATCGCCCGGCCTCGCGAGTGGGACATGCTGAACGAAAGGGGTCGGGATTGAGCGTCAGGGGCAACGAACAGCTTGCCTGATGGATCCGTTCGGATCACAATCCTTCGTGGATCGCGGCCGAGGATATCCCCCAGTAACCGACGAAGCACAATCCGTCTTTGAATGAACTGAATTCGGTCGCGATCCTGGACATATTCCCTGGCGCGGCTTTGTTCGGTCTCGGAGAGGAAATCGGAATAGCTCTCGATCGTTTCAACGGACCGGTTCAAGTCCGCTCCAACAATTGCGATATCGCCTCGCGCCAACACCGCAGAGAGATCGCTTTCCTTTTTAGTACTTCCAGCACACCCCCCCAGGATATGGCAGACATCGCCAGCCATCATTTCTCCATCGTTTCCCGAAGACATTGTTCCATCTTTTTTCCGAGGACCGTAACATGCGGCGGCCGAAACAGGTCCAGATGTGAACAATCGATCGACTCAGAGCGAATCATCCCATCCACATACTTGCCCCACCCATATTCCGGATCGTCATAGCGGGCGTAAAGATCGCTGAGCGCCCGGCTCTCGCGAAAGACGGACACCTCTCCGACAAATTGTCGAGCGGGTTGATATCGATACCACGCCTTCATCGCCGCATCGACCACGGGTTTCTGGCGTAACAAGATGATCCGGATAGGGTTTCCGTTCCCCATTTGCCGGCCTCGCCACGACCGGCGCATCCGCGCGATTCCCTCTCGTATTTTGAATCGAAGATATCGCCATTGTTTCATCGGGCCGACCGTCCAAAGATCGCGCAACCGATAGGCGATTCGAATCCAGCGATTTTCCGGCATCGGAGGATAGCCCGGTGCCGTAGCCCCGATCAAGCCCAGAAAACCGATCGTCTCGCCGCAGGCCTGAAACTGAAGGGCCATCTCGAAGGCCACCCTGCCCCCGAATGAAAAACCGCACAGGTTATAGGGTCCCTGCGGCTGGACGGTTCGGATTAATCCGATGAAATATGACGCTATCTCTTCAATCCGATCCTGGGGCTGGGCCAGTCCATCCAGACCCCGCAGGTTCAGGCCGTATTGCGGACAGTCGATCTGCATCGCCTCGGCCAGATGGTAGAATGACAGCGTATGCCCCCCGATCCCGGGCAGGTAAAAAATTGGGTTCAATCCGCTTCCGGACTTGATCAGGATGATGTCCCTGGTGGTCATCTCCAGGGTGGCCGTATCGATGGCCGCCGCCAATTGGCCCAGCGTCGGGGCCTGGAAGATCAGATGGATTGGCAGATGAATCGCAAAGGAATCCTGAAGCCGGAAGAACAACTCGGCCGCCAGAAGCG
>PMBP01000491.1 GCA_003152975.1 Phycisphaerales bacterium
GTGTCGCCGGCCAGCGTCTCCATGTAGTGGATCGAGCGGGCGTTCGGGCCGCCGACCATCGCCGGTTCGACGCCGCGATGCTGATAACCCAGCGAGATCTCCAGGTGCAGGACCTGCTCGCCTTCGCACTGGAAGCGGAAATGGCCCGGCTCGATGATACCCGCGTGGACAGGGCCGACGGCGACCTCGTGAATTCCCTCTCCTTCGACTTCAAAATATCGGGTTTCCCCGATGGGTTCGGTCAGGAAACGGACCGGCTTGGGCCAGGGGTGGCCGAGAAATGCCAATCCGAATTCTTCGGCGATCTCCCGCTCGAACAGATGCACCTGCGGGCACTCCGGCGTCAGCGACGGGTTGGGGTCCGATACGACGGTTGACAAGATCGCCAGTTCGCCCCCGGCCGTTGCCAGCACGACATACTCGAGCAGATCGTGTTCATCGGGAACCGCAAACAGCGAAACGACGCGGCCCCGTTGGCGGCAGGTCTGGACGATAACCCGCCGGAACTGCTCGGGCGAATAGCGGTCAATGTTGGCCAGCGGGATTCGGACTGCATTGAGAATCCGGGTCATCGGACTGCCCCTCCCGCCAATCCGGCCGCCGTGGTCAGCGTTTGGCTCAGAAAGTTTGGAATCACCAGACCCAGCACAAGGACCAGCGCCGCAAAGACGATCGGAGTTACCAAAGACAATCGACTTTCGCGAATCTGGCCCTGTGCCGGCGCCGGGCCGTACAGCATTTTCAGGATGACGCCGGCCATGCCGATCATCGCCAGCGACAAAAATCCCAGGTAGGCGGCGGCGATCCATCCGTGGCCCTGTTGCAGGGCCGCCCGCAGGATCGTCAATTCGCTGATAAAGGTCCCGAAAGGCGGAAAGCCGATGATCGCGAAAAATCCCGCCATCCAAAGAACCGCCGTCGCTGGGATGCGGTGAAACATTCCCGAGACGGCCTCGGTCGATTTGGATCGATAGGCGAAGATGATATTCCCGGCCAGAAGGAACAGCAGTGCCTTGGTCAGCGAATGATTGACCGCATGCAGCAGGCCCGCAAAACTACCCAGCCCGCCCAGCCCGATGCCCAGGGTCAGTATCCCCATGTGCTCGACGCTGGAATAGGCCAACATCCGCTTATAGTCGGCCTGCCGCAGCAGGAAGATCGCCGCGAAGGCCATCGAAATCAATCCGAACGCGATCAACACCTGCCGTGCAAACTCGCCGATCCCGGCCGCCGAACAGACCTGAAGGGTTCGGAAGATGCCGAGGAACGCGCAATTCAGCAGCGCCCCCGACAGCAGCGCCGAGACGGCCGACGGTGCCTCGCTGTGCGCATCGGGCAGCCAACTGTGCAGCGGGGCCAGGCCCATCTTCGTGCCATATCCGACTAACAGGAACAAGAATGCCGCCTTTAGCCATGCCGGTTGCAGACGCTGAGCATTGGTCGTCAGACCCGCGATCGATAACTCGACCGGGGTCGGGCTTGCCGTTGCGGCCGCGGCCATCAGGAAGGTCCCCAGCAGGGCCAGGGCGATCCCCACCGAACAGATCAGCAGGTATTTCCAGGTGGCCTCCAGCGATTGCGGATTGCGGTGGAAATAAATCAGCGGGGCGCTGGCCAGCGTCGTGGCCTCGATGGCCACCCATAGCAAACTGAAGTGCTGGGACACCGTAACCAGCGTCATCGTGGCCAGAAAGAACAACAGGCATGCGACGAATACCGATTCACTTTCGTGGGGGCTACCGGCCTCGCGCTGGAAGTATTCCAGCAGATAGAATGACGACCCGACGAACAATACGCTGACGATCGTCAGAAACAGTTTCCCCGCCTCGTCGAGGGCCAGCCACCCTTGCCACAAACCGGCCGGTGGGAAAATCCAGCACAGGATGGTCAGGATCAGGTGCAGAAGGGCCACCGCGATGAGGATCACGCGAAGCTGTCGGCTGTTTCCCAGAAACAGGCAGGCGACTCCGGCCAGAACGGGAATCAGGATCAATCCAATGATCATTCGTCGCTCCAGTCCCGAAGTCCCGTCATGCGGTCCGCATCAATATGGTCGAATTCCCGATTGATCTGGAAAATCGCGATGCCCATGACGAACACTCCCACAAACAGATCCAGCAGGATGCCCAATTCCACCATCAGCGTCTGATGAGGCATCAGGACCAGCCCGAAGGTGTAAATTCCGTTTTCCAGAACGAGATAGCCGATGACCTGGTTGAGGGCGATCTTCCGCGACACGAGGATGAACAGGCCGACCAGCACGCCGAAGAAGGCCGTTGGGATCATCAGGGTTCCCGGCGGATCAAACGGCAACGGCAGGCGAGTGTTGAACCAGAAGGATGCGGCGATGGCGATCACTCCGATCAGGATAGAGGCGTTATACCCCACGAACGGCTGGACTTCTCGCTGGACATTTGCTTCGACCAGCGACCGTTCCAATAGCGCCGGAAGAACCCACCCCTTGAGAGCAATCGTGACCAGTGCCAACAGCAGCGGCGTCCACGATTCAAGGGGCGCCACCATCAGGGGCAAACAGCCCAGCATGGCGCCCTGGATCGCCGACAGGCGGATACAGGTCCGCAAACGGCTGACACCCAGAATCGCCAGATTCGTTACGGCCACCAGTACCATTAGCAGATCGATCCATTCCCGCATGGCTTACCTCACCACCAAAATCAGGGCAAAAATCGCCAGTGCGCACGCCCCGGCCAGAAGCTGCGGGACCTTGAGCAGGCGAAGCCGGGCCATCGTGGATTCGACGATCCCGACGAGTACGGCCAGCGTGAACATCCCGGCCACGGAGACCAGAAATCGGATAATCATTGGCAGTCCTTCCAGCGGCAGCAGGACCCCGATCAGGATGGCGCCCAGCAGCCAGAATTTCAGGGCCGCGGTGTATTGGATCATTGCAAAGTCCGGCCCGCTGTGATCGAGGACCATGACCTCGTGAATCATCGTCAATTCCAGATGCGTGTTCGGGTCATCGACGGGAATCCGGGCGTTTTCGGCCAGAAAGACGACAAACAGCGTGCAACCAACCATCGCGATCGGTGCAACGCCGGGGCCGAGCGTCCAGGACAACCGCCCGACCATCTCCGACAGCGAAAGCGACCGGGTCATCCAGGCCACCGCCGTCAATGCCAGAAGCAGCGCCGGTTCCGCCAGCGCCGAAAAGGCCACCTCACGGCTGGCGCCCATGCCTTCAAAACTCGAACCAGTGTCCAGTGCCGCGACCACCCAGAGGAATCGCAGGATACCTAACAGGTAGGCGACGAAGAAGAAATCCCCCGCAAACGAAACCAGTCCGCGGCTGCCCCCAAAGGGCACCAGTGTCATCGCGATAGCGATGGCCGCAAGGCCGACGATCGGGCCGGCCCGAAAGACCCAGCTTGTCGTTCGGCTATAGACGGCCCCTTTGCCGATCAAACGGGTCAGATCGAAGTAAAGCTGTAACAGGGGCTGTCCCTTGCGTCCGGCAAAGACGGCCTTGGTCCGATTGACCACCCCCAGCAGCAGAGGGGCCAAAGCGAAGCCACACAGAACCGTCAGAATGGACGAAAGGATCGAGATCATGCCAGACTCCACAAGATCAGCGCCAGCAGCGTCAGGACGATATACAGAATATACAGGTGTACTCGTCCGTGCTGCAGTCGGCGTACCGCCCGGCTGATCCACACCAGGGCATTGAAGATCGGTGTATAGAAAAACCGCTGAAAGACATCGGGCGTATGCGTCTCCACGGACGCCTGACGGGGAAACAGGCCCGAAGGAAGCTGCCGATGAGAGCGGCTTTGCATCAGCAATCCGAACAGGTTCGTCAGGGGTCCTGCGAAGGATGTTGCGGTATATTGCATTCGGGCCGCTGGCGCCGCATAACCGCAATCCCAGGTGACCGACGATTCGACCGGGCGGCGTTTCAGGATCGCTCGTCGAAGGACCGCCAGGAGAAATATCCCCAGCCAGAGAATTAACCCGATTACCGAGATCGCTACAAGGGAAGAGACGGCCTGGCTCCAGGATACCTCAAACTTCTCGGCCGGCAAACCCGTCAAAATGCCAATTGCCGGTTGCAGCAGCAGGAAGATCAGCGGCGATGCGATTCCAATCAGAATGCACAACGCGGCGGGAATCCCCATCGCCGTTAGCATCGAGGGACCGACTTCGTGAACGCCATCCAGCGGAATATGCCGCGGCTCGCCGAGAAAGACGATCCCGAAGGCCTTCGTGAAACACGCCACGGCCAGTCCACCGATTAGAGCCAACGATCCGATAACGACAAATCCAACCGCGAATGCCGACAGCCCCGGCATCGGCATCTGCAGCGCCCCCAGGTAGATCAGGAATTCGCTGATGAAACCGTTCAGAGGAATCAGGCCGCAGATCGCGATCGATCCGATCAAAAAAGTTGCCGCAGTGAACGGCATTTTCCGAATCAGCCCGCCGAGCTGATCGATCTGCCGCGTGCCGGTGCTATGCAGGATGGCCCCGGCCCCGAAAAACAGCAAGCCCTTGAAGAGTGCATGATTGAGCACATGCAACAGCGCGCCGGCAAATCCAAACACGGCCAACGCCGGGATCGAACGGCTCATCCCCAACAGACCCAGCCCCATACCCAGTGCGATAATACCGATGTTTTCCACACTGTGATAGGCCAGTAGCCGTTTGAGATCGTGCTGGGCCAGCGCAAACAAAACCCCGAGGATTCCTGAGCTCATTCCGATGCCCAGAAGGATCCAGCCTGCAAGATCAGGTACCGAATCAAAGAAGGTCAGGGTACGCATCAGGCCGTAGATTCCAGTCTTGATCATCACCCCGGACATCACGGCCGAGACATGGCTCGGCGCTGCCGGATGGGCCTCGGGCAGCCAGACATGCAGCGGCATAAAACCCGCCTTGGTCCCGAATCCGATCACGGCCAGCAGGAAGATCAAAAAGGTTTGCCGCGGCTGGCAATGCAGTTGGTCAAAATCGAGCGATCCGCCGCCCGCCAACAACAGGAACATCACCAGTAAAAACGCCGTCCCCAAATGCATGGCGATCAGATAGGTCCATCCCGCATGGCGGACGGACGGGTCGTCACCATCGAACATCACCAGGGCAAACGAGGCCAGCGACATGATTTCCCAGGCCATCAGGAACAGGATAGCATTGTCGGCGATGACCACCAGAGTCATGGCGGCTGTCAGCAGGGCATAAAAAAACCAGACCGGGCCAAGGTTCCGCCGGCCTTCGTGGGCATGAAGATACCCTCGGCCATAAATGGCCCCCAGTCCGCTGATTAGCAGGATAGGAACAAGAAAGAAAGCCGACAGCCCGTCTAAGTGTATTCGCAACGATCCCCCCGGAACGGTCCAGTCCCACCCCGTACGAACTCTCATCCCCGTTAGCAGGATCGTCAACGCCGGGATCAGGCCTAACGCACAGGCCACGACGGTTCCCGTGGCGCCGATCCATCCGGCCAGAGCGCCCTTTCGGCCGACCCCCAGGCAAACGACTCCGCTAATCAACAAAATCGCGATCGATATCAAAATGGCCATAGAGCGTAGTGGCTTTATGAAGAAACACCAGTGGAAGAAGAGTCCAGAGCCGATTCAACCTTGCGGATGGCTTCCGACAATTCATCCCGCAGGCCCCTCCGCTGCAGGATTGCCTGGAATTCCGGCTCCCTCAAACAATATGCCAGGCGAGCCAGAACATGCAGGTGTGCCCGGACCGTCGGAGAAACCACGACAAACAGCGCATACACCAGTTTGCCGTCCAAGGCGCCATATTCGACCGGCTTTTCCAGGAAACACAGCGACACCATCGGGTGCGCCACCGGGTGGACGATCGGGCTTCGCGCGTGCGGAATGGCGATCCCATCGCCGATGGCCGTTGAGCCCAAACCCTCGCGAGCCATCAGCACGCTATACAAATACTCTTTGTCCACACCCTCCGGCAAATGCATCGTCTCGACCACCGACCGCAAAACCTCGGATTTACTGCTCCCTTCGACGCGATAATACACGCCGCCTTCCTTGAGACTCTGCGACAACGATGGAACCGGAAGAGAGGAACCTTCGGTTTCTTCAAAGACTTTCGGCGAAATGGCGATTTTGTGCGCGGTAGCCCATTCGAGTAGTTCGGCCCGGTTGAAGCGATATTGCTCGTTGATCCGGTAGGCCGGAATCGCGTTCTGCTTGAGCCAGCGATAAATTGTTTTTTCCGACACACCGAGTAGGCCAGCGGCGTCACGAACGGTCAATTTCATCGTCAAGTCCTATTGATTGAACTCGTAAGCTCAACAGTCTAATGGACATCTGTCCTGTTGGCAAGACAAATTTCTCACGCAATGGAACGCTTACGCCATGATTGGATCTCGATGGGGGATTAGTCAATGGCAGGGGTTAATTTGGCCGACATAGGGAGGATAGGGTTCCTGCGGTTTAGAGGGGTATCCTAAAGGGAATTATCGGGGCTCCTGCATTGAAACAATTGGGTTTATCGCGGGATCAGCGGATCCGGATTGCGGCGAAGTACCGGGGCAGGATTCGCTATAAGTACAGTGTTGGCAATGACTTAATTCGATTATGTGGGGGGAGTTCGGATCGGGGGTATTTTAGAATTGCCGTGGGGGCCAGCAAAGGGTGCGGGGCTGCCGTTATGCGAAATCGGCTCAAACGGATGGGGCGGGAAGTATTACGAATTCACCAAGGTATCCTGGCTCCAGGGATGGACTATTTGTTAATCTTTACGCCGGTATCGCCGAAGAAAAAGAGCGATAAGTCGATTGTTTATAAAAACTTACGCTTTGCTGACCTGGAAACGATGATCGTGGGGCTTTTGGATCGGCTCAAAACGAAAATGGCGTCACAGGTTTAGCGTAGCTCGTTCCTGACAAGGCATTATAGACGTGGAGTTCGGCCGGTGTCGCAGGCAGGAAAACTGGTATCGATCGGATTGGCCGCCAAGCAGGCGGGCGTTAGCCGTCAGACCTTGCAGTATTACATCATGCTGGGGCTGATCGAGCCGACCGAGTCCACGCCCACGGGACGGAGGCAATTTGACGAATCCACGATTCACAGAGTGAAGTTGATCAGGAAGTTAAACGATTCGGGCTATACTCTTCGCGCCATCCGGGAATTATTCCTTTCCGGACACGAATTCAAAGGATCTTCCCATGAGTGATTACACGACCAGTCAACGACGATTGAACATGATCGTCGGCAGCTTTGTGATCATCGGATTCGCCGCGTTTTTGTGGATGATTTTCATTTTCGGCGAACTCCCGATCGCCGTCACCGAACTGCGGTCATTTCGCGTGGTGGTCAGTTTCCCAGAGGCGCCGGGAATCCAGCAGAACACGCCGATTTACTATTGTGGATACCAGGTGGGACGGGTGGTCAATGTCATGGCCCCCGAACCGGTGAAAAACCGGAAAGAGGGCGATCCGCATCACGAGGTAAAGGTGACTTTGGCGATTCAAAATACATACAAAACGATTCCCTCCAATGTTGATATCGTGGTCGTCAAACGGAGCATGGGCAGCAGCTACATCGACCTGCAGGTGGACGATAAGCGGGCGCTCGAGCCGGTTGATCCGGCCAATTCGGCCACAGCCTACCTGTACGACGGGATTCCCGTCCGCAAGGGCGTCACCGGTATGAACAGCGAGTTTTTCCCGAAGGAGACGCGACTGAAGATGGAGAATCTGATGGATTCGATTACCCAACTGGCCAAGAACGCCAACGATGTTGTGGGCGATCCGGAAACCAAGGTCAGCGTCAAGTCGGCCGTCGCCAATGTCCGCGACGCGACCGAACAGGCCAAGGACACCCTGGCGTCGATCCGGAAACTGTCCGACAAGGGGACGGTGGCGGTGGAAGATATTGCGGCCAATGTCAGCGTGTCGTTGCGGGAGCTGCAGCAGGTGCTGGTTCGGGTCCGGGAAGGGAATGGAACGGCGGCGCAACTGCTCAACGACGGGCGGCTGTATGAGAACCTGCTCGACAGCAGCCAGGAGTTACAGTCGGCGCTGGAGCAGTTGAAGTTTCTGGCGGCCGATGCCCGGGAGAAGGGCATCAAGCTGAAGTGGTAGAGACCGCCAGCGAGCGAAACGGGCGAAAGGAGGTTGTTACGATGGGGCGATCCGATTACGATCGAAAGTTGCGGTTTT
>PMBP01000298.1:0-5915 GCA_003152975.1 Phycisphaerales bacterium
TAGCGTTGTAGTATTAGAATTTATCTTGAAGGTTGTCGTGGCCGAACGATCGCCCTGACCCGGCGTTCAGCCCACCGCCGATCCGGCCGCAAAGACAAACACACCCCGCCCGCCGTTTATTGCAGAGGAAATTCAAAAGTATTGAATCAGCGAAATCTGCTGAGCGTAGCTCAGCCCCGATGTATTTTATCGGGATGGTTATATATCCCTTTTTGCGGGGCGATTACTGGATCTTGGCCGCAAGGACCTCGGCCGCGAGGGCGTGACCTTCGGGACTCCAGTGCTGGTCGTAGGTGAAGTACACCCGTTTACCGGCCAGCATTGCTTCCTTCAGCGGGGTTGTTAATCCGACAAACTCGATTCCCTTTTCCCGGCAATAATCGGCCATGATCGACTCCAGGTTGTCCAGCCGCCCCAGGACCTCCGGTACCAACTTTTCCCCTATCGGCAAACCGCGCATCTTGAGTGCCAAAAACGCCCGCAGGCGGTCGGCGTCGAGCCGTTCCCCCATGGCCGGCAACGCCACATGTGCCCGGTCGGGAGCATAGCCGACGATCAGCCGGATATTATTCTGCCGACAAAATAGCTCTATTTGATCGACAACCTCCTGCGTCTTCAAAACGCCCCGCGACGCCGCAAGCGTTTCGCGGCTGCGGTACAGCTCCTCTACGCGCTTGAACTCAATGGCGTAAGGGTACCCGCCCGTTGCCGGGATCACCAGCGGCAGCCAAGCCACCGCGTACATCGGGTGCGACGGATCCGCCAATCCCGGGTCGCCGTCAAACCGTCCCCGTCCGATCGGCGCCATCGTCCGGATCATCAGCGTCTTGAGTTTTTGCCGCAGCGGCGAGCCGTAAAAAACCTTCCGCCCCAACGACGGCGGCGGTTCGGTCAGCCCCGTGGCCGGGTAGTTGCCGTCGCGAAAATCGTTGCCCTCGTACAGCAGGCAGATCACGATCCGGGGCTTAAGGGCCAGTCCGTACTGCCGCAAAATGTCCAAATAGGCCAGCGGGCTGGATCCCGACATCGCCAGGTTGCACACCGTCCAGCCGCGTCGCTGCCCCAGAAGAACCGGCCAGACTGACTCATCCGAGATCCCTGACCCCTCGGCGAACGAGTCGCCCAGCACGACCACATCGCAGCTCGACAATGTCGTCTTGTTGCGAAATCCCCGCCCGTCGGTCGTTAATTCATACTTGATCGGCGGATATCCGGCCGGCGCGTTGGGAAAGGTGAACGCCGCGTCCGGCACATCCTCAAAAGTCCCTTGGATCGACAGATTCGGCGGCCGGTGGTGGCTCTGGGCCGTCTTGATGTACTGCCGGCCTTCGAACATCCGCAGGGCGATATCGACGACCGCCACCGTCAGCAAGATCGAAACAATCATCAAAATCGTTCGGAACTGATCCTGCCGCTGCTGCTGCGGGCTTTTTTCCTTCCCTGTCCAGATCCCCAGAACGACGAGCAGCACGATCGGCGTGACGAACACCTGCGTCGTCATCTGCTCGACGGTGTAGCGCCCCAGCAAAATCACCCGCTGCTGAGCGACGCTGTAGGCCAGCGGCCCCTGCCGAAGCCACAGGCCGGCCAGCAGGCCCAACAGGCCGATCGTCCAGATCGCCCGAATCAGCAACTTACGCGATCCTGTTTTCCGACTATCCGTTGTCTCTGTCGTCATGAATCCACCCAGTTCTGCCGAATCGTTTGGGCCTTACACGACCCAACCCATCCGGCCGCCCACTGTATCCGAACACCCCGGAATCGGCAACCCAAAACCTCACCGAAGCTGGCCCCAATGCCCCTCAAAATACACATATTCGTAGATAGCTATTCGAAAATCTACATATTTGTTCTACCAAAAAGCAACCGATGAGCGATCTAAATCCTTTGTAAGTCATTGTCATTGAATGGCTTATAAGCATATCGGAAGGTCCATGTCGTGTCGGCACGCCCCTTGCATTTTCCGATATTCCGAAAGCATCCCGGATTACCGCGGATTCAACAAGAATTCGATCCGGGCTGATCGGGATTTTTGAGTAGGGAAGCAGAATGCAAAAACAGTTGTTGGATGCAAAGTCAATCGCCGTCGGCGCGTTGGGCCTGCTGGCGCTGGCCCCCTGCGCGCTGGCCGCCGACAGCGCCCCCATTACGGTCGATCACGGCGTCACCGCCTGGATGCTGACCTCCACGACCCTGGTCCTGCTGATGGTCCCGGGGCTGGCCCTCTTTTACGGCGGCCTGGTCCGGACCAAGAACATCCTCGGCACGATGATGCATAGCTTCGTCGCCATGGCGATCATCGCCGTGTTATGGGTGATCTGCGGCTATTCAATGGCCTTCGGCAAGAACGCTCTCGGCGGTTGGATCGGCTGGGACAGCGGCCTCCTGTGCCTCCGCGGCATCGATGAAAAGATCATGGCCACCCGCGTGCCCGAATATGTCTTCGCCATGTTCCAGGGCAAGTTCGCCATNNGCCTGGACCCGCCGCGCGCCCGTGTCCGAATGGCTGATGCACCCCGATCCCACGGGCCTCTGGCAGGCAGCGCTTAGCAGCGGCGCCAACGGCTGACTTCAAAGGCTGCTCCCCAGGGTGATTTATAAATTTATCAATATTTTTTATGATTTGATGAAATGCATATGGATGATTAATTTTTTCGCCAGAATCACTGGACACTCTTGTTGCGTTTTGTGGAGCATTCGATGACCTGGAAGCGAACTCTAGGCTGTGTGGCCGCCTTTGGCGCGGGGGTTCCGCTCCTGGCCCAAGGCAGTGGTCCTGTCAATGATTCCGGGGCCACTGCGTGGATGCTCACTTCCACCACGCTTGTGCTGTTGATGGTGCCAGGGCTGGCGATGTTCTACGGGGGACTGGTCCGCACCAAGAACGTGCTCGGCACCATGATGCACTCCTTCGCGGCCATGGCCGTGGTGGGCGTGCTATGGGCTGTCGTGGGCTATTCCCTCAGCTTCGGACCCAATGCCCTGGGCGGCCTCCTCGGCTGGAGTCGCGGGCTACTCTTCCTGCGAAGCATCGATCACACCATCCTTCCGGCAGGTGTGCCTGAATACGCCTTCGCGATGTTCCAGGGCAAGTTCGCCATCATCACCCCCGCGCTGATCGCCGGGGCCTTCGCCGAGCGGGTCAGCTTCAAGGCCTATTGCATATTCATTACAGTCTGGGGCCTGTTTATCTACAACCCCATCTGCCACTGGGTCTGGGCCCCCGACGGCTTCCTGGCCACGATGGGCCCCCGCGGCGTCATCGACTTTGCCGGCGGAATCGTCGTGCACATCTCCGCCGGCGTCAGCGCCCTGGTCGCCTGCATCATGATCGGCTCCCGCCGCGGCTATCCCAACATCACCATGCGTCCCAACAATCTGACGATGACGCTGCTCGGCGCTGGCCTGCTCTGGGTCGGATGGTTCGGCTTCAACGCCGGCAGCAGCGTCGATAGCGGCCTGCTCACCACCCAGGCCCTCACCGCCACTCAGGCCTCCGCCGCCGCCGGCGCGCTGATGTGGATCCTTATCGAGGCCCTCCACCAGGGCAAGGCCACCGCGCTGGGCTTTTGCAGCGGCATGTTGGCCGGACTGGTCGCCGTCACGCCCGCCGCCGGCGTCCTGCAGCCCGGGCCGTCGCTGTTGCTCGGCGCCCTGGCCACCGGCGTGTGCTACCTGGCCATCATGGCCAAGAATCGCCTCGGATACGACGACAGTCTCGATGCCTTCGGCATCCACGGCGTGGGCAGCATGACGGGCCTGCTGATTCTATGTTTCTTTATCCGAAGTAGCTGGATGGCCGAAGCCGCCCGCATCCGGCCCGGCTGGAACGCAATGCACCAGCTCGGGTTGCAGGTGACGGGGATCGGCATAGCCGCCCTCTATTCGGCCGTCGGAACCTTTCTCCTGGTTTTGGCGATCGACCGCTTCTTCGGCTTCCGCGCCGAGCCCGAGGCCGAAATGGCCGGCCTCGATCACGCCTACCACGGCGAACGCGGCTACGGAATGCTCAACGCCAGTTAATCAAGTTCGGAGATCCAGATCCCATGAAACTCATTACGGCCATTATCCGCGAAGAACGGCTCGACCAGGTCCGCGAGGCCCTCATCGCCGCCGAAATCACCCGCATCACCGTCAGCCGCGTCAGCGGACACGGCCAGCAAACCCAGGAACTGGTCTATCGCGGCCAGACCATCGTCCCCAACCTCATCCCCAAGGTGCGCCTCGACATCGCGGTCAACGACGCCTTCGTGGACATCACCTGCGATACCATCCTGCGAACCGCCAAATCCCCCGACGGCGGAAAGGTCGGCGATGGCAAAATTTTCATCACCCACCTGGAACAGTGCATTCGCATCCGCACCGAAGAATCCGGCTCCAAGGCCATCTGACCTCGATCGCCCGAAATACAGTCATTAGCAACCCGGATATCTTACGTACAAACCCGAGCGATAAAGAAAGAACATCGTTGTCATTCCCGCGAAGGCGGGAATCCAGGACAGAAAACCTCCGAATGTTCAATAATCATCGCGCCAGCTAACAACCCAGCACGATCGGGACTCAAACAAAGGCAGCGGTTGTGTTACTTTATGGATGGCGAGCGTGTCACGGGCGGCTGTCGGTGGGTGGTCAGAAGGGTCTCGACGATGGTCCGGGCGGCGGCGGGTTTGGCGGCGGCGAAGGCGGACCGCTTCATGGTGTTGAGGCGGTCGGGATTCTGGAGGATGGCGTCAACCTTGTAACCCAGCGTCGCGCCGGCAATGGGGGCGACGGCGGCGGCGTGTTCGAGGAGGAAGACGGAGTTGAAGACTTCCTGGCCGGGGATGGGGTCCCAGAGGATCATGGGCAGGCCGCGGGCCAGGCACTCGGAACTGGATAGGCCCCCGGGCTTGCCGATGAACAGGTCCGCGGCGGCCATGTACTGGTCCATCTGGTCGTTGAAGCCGACGATGTGGAAGCGGAGGGTTTGGCCGGGGGCGGCGGCGATGGCCTTTTCCAGGCCGGATTTAAGCTTGGCGTTGCGGCCGCAAATGATCACGCAGTCGGCGGGCGTGCGGATGGTGGCGAGCAGTTCGAGGATCTCGCGGGCCGACAAGGTCCCTGCGGCGCCGGCCGACAGCAGGATCACCGGCCGGTCGGTCGGCAGGCCGAATTGGCGGCGGAGGGCGGCGGGATCAGCCGGTTCGGCGAAGATGGGGTCGATGGGGATGCCGCTGACGGTGATGCGGTCGGGGGCGATTCCATAGGCCTCGAGCTGCACGCGGCCTTCTTCGTGGGCGACGAAGTAGCGGCAATAGGGCTCGGTGAGCCAACTGGCGTGGACATAGTAGTCGGTCACGACGATCGACAGGTGGCAGGACAACTCGCCCTTTCCGAGCATCCGCGAGACGATCGCGGCGGGCATAAAATGCGTGCAGACAATCAGCGTCGGTGCGGCGTCGAGGATTTTTTTGCGGAGCTGGCGGGTATTGATCCGCTCGATCCATCCGCGGAGATCGCCGCCCTGCCAGGGCATGTCGGTCTTCTCGAACGCCCAGTTCCACAGGTTCGGGGCCTTCTGCACGGCCTTGATGAAGCCCTTGGAGTAGAGGTCCTTGAAGGCCGTGTTGGTCAGGGTCAGACAATCGAGGTACTCGATCGGCTCAGCGGCGGAGAATTGGCCAAACGCCTTTTCGACGGCCTGGGCGGCGCGATTGTGGCCGCTCCCGGCGCCGACGGACAGGATCAGAACCTTCATGAACAACCCTCTGCTGTTATCTTCTGCCTTCTCACTTCTGCCATATTATGTCTTACATCCCCGCGATCGTCTGGATCTCTTCGGCCGTCAACGCCCGATCATACACCCGCACATCGTCAATCAGGCCCGTAAAATACTGCCCCGTCTCGTTGGCCCCGATCCGCATCGCCGCGCCCGC
>PMBP01000298.1:5977-6935 GCA_003152975.1 Phycisphaerales bacterium
GCCATACAGGTCCGCGCCGCCGTCCCGGCCAGTCCCATGAAGTCATTCACCACAACCGCATTGTTCCCGTTCAACTCCACCGCCCCGCTCCCCACCCTCGCCAGAGCTTGACCGACAAACGCCGGATCGCCCACCGGTGTTCCAGGATAATTTCCCGCAGAATCCGCGTAATCCCCATCGAATCTCCACCAAGTCATCAAAGNNAGGATCCCTCATCCAATGTTCGGAGAGGATCGCGAAATCGGACAGATCAACATATCCGTCGGCGTTCCAATCTCCGCCCCCGCACGATCCAGGCCAGATACAGTCCTCCTGCAGCCATGCGGCCGCAAATCGCGAGAACTTTTCCAGCGTGACGGTTACGGGCTTGGGATAGAGTGGATCGGTCCCCGGCGCCGGCGCAACCAGCAGCGTCAAGGTTGTCCCCGAGGGACTCCAATGGTTGTTGGTAAAGGGCAATAAGTAAACGGTGAATCCCACCAACCGTATTTGTGTATCATTGGAATTCGTCTGGGCGAGAACCTGGTTCGGATAGGATGTGCCGCTCCGCAAATCCAGACCGTAGGGTCGATACCCCGAGGTCGAGTTGAGCAAGCTGATCTCCGCGCCGACGGCGATGTAATCTCCTTCATTCGTCGTCGGTTGACCATTGACCGATAGGAGCGTAAACACCTGGTCGTATGAGTTGTAGGCGCTGATATTCTGTCCAATCAGGGCGCCCGATCCGCCTTTCGAAGAAGAATCCGCAAAAAATAGTCCATTATTCCCCGTGTTGCCGGCAAAGAAAATGTCAAATTCCACGCCCGGACCGGGGATATCCCGTCGCTCCAATATCCGGGACCGGATGGGACCTCCATAGTAATCCTGCTGGTTCCAGTCCAGCGACATCAGCGCCGCATCCGACAAAGTGAAGCTGGCCCCGCCGACCGGGGGAACCGACAGAAATACAACCATCAGG
>PMBP01000298.1:6972-7121 GCA_003152975.1 Phycisphaerales bacterium
CCAGCTCGTCTAAACAATATTTTCTGTCTTTGAGTGAGGCTTCCCCTTCCCTTCTGGCTTCTGCCGCTTGCCTCTTTCATCCGTGCACAACGGAGGGATTTGCTTTTACACTTTTCACACCTTTATTTCCCCATCACCGCCGCAATCTC
>PMBP01000198.1 GCA_003152975.1 Phycisphaerales bacterium
GCGGCAGCTCGTACACCGTCCAGCCGCGATAGGTGGTCGAGATCGGCTCGACCCACTCGGCGGCAAATTCGCTCAGGTCCGCCGCGGTCATCGTCCCGCCGAGTGATTCACTGCAACGGACAATCCGCTCGGCCGTAAGCCCGCGATAGAATCCGTCGCGTCCCTCTTTTGCGATCCGGCCCAGCGATGCGGCCATCTCCGGATTGCGGAACACTTCCCCCAGCTTCGGCGCCTGGCCATTCGGCAAAAAGACCTTCGCCGCGTTGGCGTTCTTTTTCAGCAAGCCCTCGCAGGCCGACCAGTATCCCGCGACCAGCTCGCTGACGGCAAACCCTTCGTCGGCATAGCGGATCGCCGGGGCCAGGACTTCATCGAGTTTCTTTCGTCCCAGCCGCCCCAGCAGCGCATCCCACCCGGCCACCGCGCCGGGAACCGTCACCGCATGAATCCCCGACTGCGGCATGTCCTTGATGCCCATCGCCGTCAGCTTCTCGATAGTCAATCCCGAAGGCGACCACCCGCTGGCGTTGAGCCCGTAGAGCTTGCCGCTCTTGGCCTCATAGACAATCGCAAACAGATCCCCGCCCATCCCGCACATCATCGGTGAGACGACGCCCATCGCCGCGTTGGCCGCCACGGCCGCATCGACGGCGTTGCCGCCCTGCGACAGGATCATCGCCCCCGCCTGCGAGGCCAGCGGATGCTCCGACGCGACTATCCCGTACCGCGACACCACCATCGACCGCCCCTGCCCGCGATCGCCTTGGGCAAACACCGTCGCCGCCGCCGAAACTACGCAGCAAACGAGTGCTATTCGATTCTTCATGCTGTCCCCTTATCTTCAGACAAAAACTTGAGGTCACAATTTGTGACCTCAAGATCACCGAACCGCCACCCCGACCCGCGCCAGGATAATTTCAGCGCCGTTGGTCTGATCGAAGACAAACCGGATCGTCTTCAGTTTTCCCGGATCGAGCTGCGGCGATACGGCCCGGAATCGTTCGATCGGCAACTCATAGGTTTGCAGCACCTGCTCGTAATCCCGATTGACCCCGAATTTGAAATACTTCGGCGCCTTGGAGACGCGAGAAATCATCGGCGGGTGCAGCGGCCGAAACGCGCTGAGAATGTAGTGGGCCCGCGTCCCGGCCTGGTCCTCGAGCTCGACCGACAGGTCCACTTCCTTCGGATCGGTCGTCGAATTGCACATCGAAAACACCACGCGGCTCTGCGGCCCCAGCTCCCAGCGGGCCGCCTGACCGTCGGGCAACTCGATGGAATAATACGGGGTGTTGGGGTCCTTCGGATCTTTGCGCTCCCATCCCAGAAAAACCACCTTCTGCATTATAGGTGTGTTGTAACCGCGGGTCTCGAGCATGTTTTCGCTGACCCGTTTGAGCCGGTCGAACTGTATCCTGCCGCACGGTAGGGTCGTCGTGTTCTGGTCAATATCTTCCATATAGTCGGTAATCAGGCGAAAGTTTGTATCCTCAAATTGCGTGGCATAGATATCTTCGGGCAGCCATGAACTTCCCCGGCGAGGATCCCGGAGAAAATCCAGATACCCTTTTTGCCCACGGAGCGTGGCCTCCAGGAACGCCGTGATAAACGCCTTGGCCGCCTTTCTCTGATCGTCGCCAGCCATTAGGGGCTTGGTGTTCAGCACCCATCGAGCGGGCGGATTTTGATCATACCGTCCCCAGACGGTGTTGAACTGGCCGTGGTTGCCGCGATAGATGTACACCGCGGACTTGCACCAGTAGTTGCCATCGGTGAACTTCGTTCGGAAGTATGGCCGTTGCCCCCAGAATCCCGTCGCGTCCGAGTCATGCCCACCGAAGAGCGTCATGAAGTTGACATTGGTCAGCGTGACCGGCCAGCCTGACGGCTGGTAGGGATCGTTGGGCGCGATGGAGATGATGGATCGGATACCGTGGTGGAATGAAAGCTTGCGATTACCATCTTCCGGATGCACATTCAGCGGATTCATCGCCCCGGCCGTAACGACGGCCTGTCCGCCCCGCGAGTGGCCGATCAGGGCGATGTTGCTCAGATCGACTTTCCCGAAGAACGGATTGCCCTCGGTCGCGTTCCACTGCTTCCAGAGATCCAGGTGCTTGAGGAGCAGCCAGCCGCGGACATAACTTTCGCCCTGGCTGTAGTCGCCCACCCAGTTGCCGTTGAAAAAATTCTCATCGACCGACGCGAACAGATACCCCCGACTGGCCAGATGCTCGCCGAGCCAGTCGTATCCGCCGTCGGAGAAAACTTCCATCTGGTGATTGCCGTGCACAATCAGCACCAGCGGAAAGGGCCCCGCCCCGGTCTTCGGATACCAGACCCGCGCGTTGAGCGGAAGCGATTTGCCATCAAAGCCCCAGAACCATTTTCGCTCGCCGTCTTTCCACGCAGCGCCGAGCTTCGGCATGAACTCCGACGCATCGACGCTGTCGGTCTTGATCGTCACCGACTCCCCGTACTCTTCGCGATGACGATCGGTGCCGCTGCCGTAGGTAAGAAAACCGTATTCGAGAGAATCCGATTCCGTCGGGTCCGGCAGATCGAGCGGACCGTCAAGCGGTTCGCTTTTCGTTTCCTTGGCCAGGTGTCCATCGGTCCCCGGCCAGGCAAACCATACGGCCGGAACGACAACCAGCGCCGCTGCAATCGCCAGCATGACCAGAGACAGGCGTTTGCGGGCTCCACGCGCTAACGCCAGGGCTATCAGACCTCCGACGATCGCGCCGACCACAACCCAGGAGGACCAGATAGTGTAGGCAAGAAATTGAAAAGCGGAGAAGATTCCAAAGAGAATCCAGATTGCCCTTTTCGGAAGTTTCATCAGCGATCCCAGAGCGACCAGTCCCAGCAGTCCGCCCAGGGAGCCGATCAGCAGCGCCGCCACCGGCAGGATGAGCAAATCGGCCCACAGGCCGAACCCCGTTTTGCCCGTGGAACCCAGAAAGGAATCTCCGGCCAGCAGCGCGATGACCGCCCCTGCGGCCGCACCCGGCCATGCCCTGCGAATCACCTGCCCGATCCACGCATCCAGGGCAGTCCCCCATCGCCTGAACCGGCCGATGCGTTGCTGAGGTTCAATCGCCGGTGTGCCTGCGGCCTCAATCGGTACCGGGTTGGTTTCTTCAGTCATGGACATACTCCTGACAATACATCTCTATTTTGCCGTCTTAATCTCCCTTCGCGGCAAACTTGAGATCACATTTTGTGATCTTAAGAATCCCGGCTTCACTTGGCCGTCTTGATCTCCAGCAGCGTCCGGATGGTTTTGACATCCCCGGCCTTTCGGACCTCCAAGCGGATCCCCCGCCCTTCGGCATATTTCCGGGCCGTGCGTAGTCCCTCCTTGATCGCCTCCGGCACATCGCTTTCCTCGATCATCGCGACGGCCTTATCGCCAAAGCAGAACGCCGCCAGGAAAAATCCCTTCTGCGGGATCAGGTACACCAACGCTCGCTTGCCCTGCTTGGCCCTCCACGACCAGCCGTAGTTTTTGCCGGAATAGTTCCACTCCTCGACGACCTTGTCGTACCGCCCGAAGATATGGCCGCGGATATCGTTCCACAGCTTGAACGATTTCCCGATCGCCACCTCCACCTGCTTGTCATCCGGTACAATCGCTTTATCATCCAATATGCTTGGTGCCATCGTGTCACTCTTTCCATTCAGCCATCATCGGTACTTACCCACGGAATCTCCCTGGTTACTCCGGACTCAATTCTTCTGATTGATCAGGTTAATGATCACCTTGACGATGAGATCCTTATCCGTCGGGCGGCTTTCCGCCACCATTAAGGTGATCGCCACCAAGGCATTATCGGCAATCCGTTTACTTCCATCCTTACGATAGAGTGCCCTGTTTTTGTCCAGAAACCACAGGAACATAAATGCCGCGATCCGCTTGTTGCCATCTACAAACGGATGGTTCTTCACCAAGAAATACAACAGGTTGGCCGCCTTCTCCTCGATACTCGGATACAGTTGCCGCTTACCGAAGGTCTGAAAGATGCTGACCAGAGACCCTTGAAAACTCTTATCTTTTTCCCTGCCGAACAGGTCCGACGCCTGATACTGCTGCCGTAACTGCTCAATCGCACGGCGGGCGTCTTCGTAGGAAATCGGTCGGGCCTTTTGTCGGCTGACCCCCGCAACTTCCAGCCGTTTGTGGTCATAGGCGTCGATCAGGTCCAGACCATAGGCGTAGTCCCGGATCACCCGGATCAGATCTGCGGCCTGCGACGAGGACAACTCCCGATGATCAGCGATCTGTCCAAGGAGTTTGACGGCATTGAGAAGTTCCTGATACTTCTCCTGTTGAGTCCGAAGTCGTTTTTCATTGAGCGTATAGCCCTTGATGAGGTGTTGTTTGAGAACATTCGTCGCCCAGATTCGAAACTGGGTTCCCCGCTTGGAATTGACCCGATATCCGACCGAGAGGATCATGTCGAGATTGTAGAGGTCCATCTGGCGTATTTTACCATCCGCAGCAACCTGTGCATTTTTTGCACAGGTTGAATCCCGGTCTAACTCACCAGTGGAATAAACATTCCGAATATGCCGAACGATCACCGTACGGTCTCGCTCGAACAACTCCGCTATTTGATGAGCGTCGAGCCAGAGAGTATCCTCTTTTAACCGCACTTTCAGTTGGCTCTTGCCATCTCTGGTCTGATAAATTACAATGTCCTGAGTCACATCCTGATTCATAAGGGATTCCAAAGCGAATCATCAATTCTTGCTGATAAACTCGATCCACGACACCACCGCATTGGAGGTCGTGCGGGCGTTTTCGATGCGGATGAGGACCTTGCCATCTTTGGATTGCTCGGCGGAAACAGCCGCTTCCAGCCATTTGCCCTGCTGGAAATTCTCGATCGTCCCCAGCGATTGGCCCGCCACGGCCACCGTCTGTTTGCGTCCGCCCTGGAAGTTGTCCGGGTCGATCACGAACATCCGCACCTTGCCCTCTACCCCCTTCGGCACGGTCAGTTCGATTTCCAGCGTCGTGTCGGCCGCACGGCAGGAATAGTACGGCAGCTCCCAGCCGTCGAAAGTGTAGCCGCTCTTGGCCGCGGCGCCGTATCCCGGCTCGGCGTAGAAGATCTCCTTCTCCGGCCGGCCGCACAGCATCAGCAGCCGCACGCTGCGGCTCTGCAGTTCCTTGACATCCGGCACGGGCTCTTTGTCCGGCCAGAAGGGCAGCTCCGGCCCCGGCGCCCGATCGGCCGCGGCCGCCATCGCCGGCAGGGGCTTGTGCGGCTCGACCTGGTACCAGTAGGTCGTGCTCGAAAGCTGCAGCGTGCTGCCGGGCTTGCTGAACTCGCGGCGGAACATCGGGTCCTCCCGCTCGCCGAAACCGACGGCCACCTTCAGCGACTTGTCGAACGAGATCGCATCCTCGACGAAGAACCGGTAGCCGCACGCCCCCTTGAGAAACGGAAAGAACCCGGTCCTCGGAAATATACTTTGTGTCTCCGGAAATCCCCAACTGAAGCCGAACGAATCCTCCAGCCCCTGGAACTCGATCGACGCTTTTGGCTCGCCGTCGATGTAGAATTTCTCATTGCCGTCCACCGGGTACCCCGCCCGCCCCGGCCGGCGGATCGTCACATTCCAGCCGACGAACTTGCCGCGCCCCGCCGCCTCCATCGCCACAAAATCCGTCTTGCCCAGCAACAGTGCCTCCTGCCGCCACGACGCATGAAAATACGCCTCGTCCTCGCTGATCGCCTCGCGGGTCTGAACCATCACATAGCTGTAGCACGGCATGATCTGCCACAGGGCGTCGCCCGGCTCGACCGGCCCGTCATAGACCAGCTCGACCCTGGCCGACTTGCGGAACGGCATCGGGAAATAGCAGTTAAAGCCGCGCCGCTTGTTGACCAGCTCGGTGTTGACCTCGTCGCGCAGGCCCGCCGGGTCGCAGAAGAAATCCANNGCCGTCCCAGTACATCCGCAGCAGCAGGTCGCGGTTGAGCTTGAGCACCGCCGGCATCGCGAAGTGAATCATCGTGATCTGCGCCGGCCCCGCGATCTCGCCCACAACGACCGTCTTGGAGGTGTTGAACCGCGCGGTCAGCTCATTCTCGATCCA
>PMBP01000066.1 GCA_003152975.1 Phycisphaerales bacterium
TTACGGAAGCCGCGCTTGGGCAGGCGCCGGAACATCGGCATCTGGCCGCCTTCATGCGACAGGCGACGAGAGTACCCAGAGCGGCTGTGGGCGCCCTTGTGGCCCCGACCGCTGGTTTTGCCATGGCCGGTGGCTCGGCCACGGCCGATCCGTTTGCGTTGCTTATGCGCGCCGACAATTGCGGTAATTTGATCGCTCAACATCTTCGCATCACCACCTTTTGACTGCTTGAACCTCGACTCCACGGAGCGAGGACATGGTTTCTTGTCCGTGTAACTTCAACAGACCGTCGAGAACGGCATTGGCCACATTCTTGGCCGAGGTGCTGCCATAAATCTTGGTCAACACATCGCGAACTCCGGCACACTCGAGGATGGCACGGGCGGTCGATCCGGCAATGACGCCCGTTCCGGGACTGGCCGGAATCAGGTCAATGCTGGTCGCCCCATACTTTCCGCGAATCGAGTGCGGAAGGGTTCCGCCGAGCAACTCGACGCCCTGCAGATTCTTTTTGGCGTTCTTGATGGCCTTTTCGACGGCCGGAGGAACCTCATTGGCCTTGCCATACCCGACGCCAACCGATCCGTTGCGATCGCCGACGGCCACCAACGCCCCGAAACTGAACCGACGACCACCCTTGACCACCTTGGCTGTCCGATAGACCTTGATGACCGTATCCTGAAGGCCTTGATCGCCCGGCCCCATTGATTTATTATCTTCCGCCAATGCTATTCTCCATCCAGATAAAGTTCTGCGATCGTAGTTCGGTTACAGAGCCAATCCGGCCTTGCGGGCCGCATCGGCAAGGGCCTTGACCCGGCCGTGATACCGGAAACCGTTTCGATCAAAGCACACGGCCTTGATCCCGACACTGATGGCCTGCTTGGCAATCGCTGTACCGACCGCTTCGGCCGCCGCCCGATTGGAACAGGACTTCAACTCGTTCCGAAGGGTCTTGATGCCCGTGCTGGCCGAGGCCAAAGTCAGGCCCGCCATATCGTCGATAATCTGAGCGTAAATATGGCGACAGGAACGAAAGACGGTCAAACGCGGTCGTTCGGGTGTCCCGAAGATCTTTTTGCGCACCCGCTGCTTTCGCCGTTCGTGTCGTTTTGTTTTCAGTTCGATCCGCATAGTGTATTTTCCTGACTGGATTACCTGCGCTGCCGATGGACCTTTTATGCCGCCTTACGCGGAGCCCGAGGCAAACGCCTTTCCAACTTTGCGACGCACCACTTCGTTACTGAAGCGGATACCTTTGCCCTGATACGGCTCGGGCGGCCGCACGCGACGGATTTCCGCGGCGAACTGGCCGAGCGCCTGCTTATCGGGGCTGGACACGCTGAACACCGCCGGAATGTCGTTGCCCTTGGTGGCCGGGGTCTTGATGGCAACCTTGACGACCTTGGGAATCGGTAACTCGATCGGATCGGAAAAGCCGACGGTCAACACCAGCTTTCCGCTCAGTTCCTTGACATTGTAGCCGGTCCCGAAGATCTGCAGTTCCTGGCCGAACGCCTGCGTAACGCCGACGATCATGTTCTGGATCAGGGCGCGAGTGGTACCGTGCAGGGCTCTGCTCTGCCGGTTCCCGGGATTCGGGTTGTTCACGACGACCTGCTTGGCCGCCACATCCAGACGAATCTCGACCTCGGGACGAAAGTCCTTTTCCAAAGTTCCCTTGGGCCCCGTAACCTTGACGGCCTGGCCCTTGACCTCGACCTGAACGCCGGCCGGGATCGCTATCGGTTTTTTTCCTATCCGACTCATAATCAGCTCACCGTACAGAGTAATTCGCCGCCGACATTTTCCTGGCGGCAGGTTTTATCGCTCATCACGCCCTTGCTGGTCGATACCACAGAGATGCCCATTCCGTTCATCACGCAGGGCAGATCCTCGACCGACCGATAGCGGCGGCAGCCCGGACTGCTTTCGCGGCGGATCACCGTGATCGCCGATTCGCCCTGGGGCGAATATTTCAACTGGACACGCAGAAGACCCTGGTAGGCATCATCGATGCGATCGTAGCCGAGAATATACCCTTCGGCCTTAAGCACCTCCGCAATGCCCTGACAAATCTTCGTGGCCCGGATCCGCACCTCGGGTTTCCCGACGCGTGCGGCGTTCCGGATTCGGGTCAACATATCTGCGATTGGATCGCCATGACTCATATCTTCACTCCCTGTATCATCGCTCAATACCGACGGCCCCGAGGCCCGCCGGCTTACCAGCTTGCCTTTCGTACGCCCGGAATCTTGCCCTGGTTTGCANNTTCGTACGCCCGGCAACAGGCCCTGATTGGCCATCTTCCGGAAGCACAGCCGGCAGATCTTGAACTTGCGATAGACTGCGTGGGACCGACCGCACAACTGACAGCGGGTATAGGCCCGTGACTTATACTTCGGTTGTTTCTTTTGCTTGTTTTCAAGTGCCTTGGTTGACATTCCCAATCTCCGCTTTGGCGTCGGATCTGCTTTCGTTTCTTAGGACCTAAACGGCATGCCGAACAATCGCAGCATTTCCCGCGACTCGTCGTCGGTCCGGGCCGTCGTGACAAACGCGATGTTCATACCCTGCTGGGTCTCGACCTTGGCCGGCTCGATTTCCGGAAACACCGACTGTTCGTTGAGGCCCATGGAGTAATTGCCGCGACC
>PMBP01000360.1 GCA_003152975.1 Phycisphaerales bacterium
TTGCCGTGGTCCACATGGCCAATCGTACCGACATTGACATGCGGTTTATTTCTTTCGAATGTTGCCTTTGCCATCGTACCAAAACCTCCAATGTGCCGTGTTAGTATTGTTTCCTGGTTTTATCTCGTTCGTATCGTGTCAATCCGAATTTTCTCCCGCCGCCGCTTTCCGCACGCCGCGCCGACAGGTCCGTTCTTGTAGCTGCTGATGGGATTTGGACCCATNNGCTCTACCAACTGAGCTACAGCAGCGATCGTCAACAGTGTCTCTGACGGGCCTTACTGCGGCCCGCCGAGCCCGTCATCTCGCCGGTCCCTCCCACAATAGGGATAGGGATTCCCAGACAAGTTCGCAAGAGGGAAAATATACAACAATTTTTCAACCCATGCAAATACAAAAATGATAATTTTCTTCAAAATTTTTCTTCAGCACTCTCCGACCCTCTGAAATGACGCTGGCTTCATATTCACCTGCATCAGCGTGGGAATTGCATTATTTACCAACCGTCGCCAGTAATCGGGCCGTCACCTCGCTCATAATTTCGGGATATGCCGACTCGTTCAGGATCTGGAATCGTTTGACCCGGAATGCCCCGGACGGGCTCGTCGCAACAACCCCCCTTTCATCAACGCTACACCGGATTTCCTCAAACCGGAATAACTCTACCGTTTTTCCGTTGTTGTTTTCCTTATTTTCCAGCGTAAAACGGCTGTTGGATTCCATAATCTTCATGTCCGCCAGGTTCCCAAAGATGGCCGTGCACCACAGATTCCGCTCCATTCCAAGGATTCCGCTGGCCTGTTCGGAGGTTATCGGACGATCCAGAAACAGGATCGGGTCCTCGGTGCTCTTTGTCAGGGCATAGACAAAGTAGTTCATCGCCCGCTTGGACACATCCCCCAGCAATTCGGCCTGCGAGGCCTTCCAATACGATGCCCGCCCCCGGTTTTGCCACAATCCCCCATCGAAACAGGGTACCCAATAGACCGGTAGCCCGGATTCCATGATCCGCCGGAAGGCCTGGACATCCAATCCGACATTGTATTCGATAAACCCCGGATCCGAGGCCTCCCCGATGAAAATCATCAGCCGCCCCAACTTCTTTTGAAACAGGTCCGGTGCCCGGTTAAATGCCGCCGCCACATCCCGAACGCTGCCGACCGTGATAATGCTCACCGGCCGATCCGACTCGGCCAGAATCTTCAGAATCCGCTCAACTCCGCCCTGGTATTCCTTCGGCTGGCCCGCTCCCGTATCGTCCGGCCTGGCCAACGGATCCGCCAGCCCGATCTCCCAGGGTATTTGGCGCCCGGTAATCGTATTCATTTGCCGTACCGCCACCGATCCCGGCCGCTGCTGCTGATTTCGCCCCTGATCCAGAATAATCACCTTCACATCTAACTGCCGGATCGCATACAGGCACGCCAAGTCAAAGTGATCGTCCGGGTCCACATGCGGGTGAAACAGGTCCGTGCAGTAAATCACCGGCACCGCTTCCCCGGCCCAGGCCCGGCCGCCAAAACCCGCAATCAAAACCGCCAAAATCCCAATCTGAATTAGCCAGTTTTTCATTGGATTCCCTGGATTTCAATTCCCGGATTCGATCAGACCAGCCATTGCTTCCGATACTCGGTCCGAACAAAGCGAGCCGCTTCGGGGGCGTTTTTGGCCTCCATCTTCTGGCCATCCCAGTCCAGATGTTTGCCGGCCCGGATGGCCAGCACACCCGACAGGCCGATCTCGGTAAGTTTTCCGCCGATGTCGAAGTCGGAGAAGGTTTTTCCCTCGCCCCGGCAGGCGTCGATAAATTCCTGGCCATGCCCTTTACTGCGCGGAAGGGTCTGCGGGATGTCCTTGGTGGCCGGGTGCTGGAGGACATCCTTGAGCCGCTCCTCGCCTTCGAGGCGGATCAGACCGCCGTCGTTCCAGTGACTGCTGTAGATACACCCCTTCTCGCCGACGATCAGTACGCCGCCGTCCTTTTCCTTGTGGACATCAACAACCGGCGCGATAACCGCAGCCGGCGGGGTGCCGGTGCCCTGCCAGTAGAGTTTCACCGGCGCAAGCTTGCCGCGGGCCGGGAAATGAAACTCCACCGCGGGCTTGTCGGCCGGCTGCTGGCCGGATTTATCCAGGTTGGTCACAAGCCGCTCGGGATAGCCCAGGTCCAGCGCCCGCATGGGCAGGTTGATGGAGTGGCAGCAAAAGTCCGCCATGCCGCCATTGCCGAAGTCAAACCAGCCCCGCCAGGTGGCCGGATGATACACATCCTTCTTGAAGGGACGCATACCCGACGGGCCGACCCACAGGTCCCAGTTGAATCCGGCCGGAATGGGGTCTTCGCCCTCGGCACTGCCCTCGCGGGCGGTAACGCCGATACCCCACTCGTAGATCTCCCGGATCGGCCCGAGGGCCCCGGCCTGGATGATCTCGATGCAGCGGCGCAGCGAGGTGCTGGCGCTGCCCTGGTTGCCCATCTGGGTCACGACCTTGCTGCTGCGGGCCAGCTCGCGAAGTTCGCGGGCCTCGGCCACGCTGTGCGTCAGCGGTTTTTCGCAATAGACATGCTTGCCGGCCTTCATGAAGGCCTTGCACAGCGGTGCGTGCCAGTGATCGGGGGTGCCGATCAGGACGGCGTCGAAGGTGTCGGCTTTTTCGAGCAACTTGCGATAATCCTCATAGGCCTTGGCGGTTTGGCCTCCGTTGTCTTTGCCCGCAGCTTCGCGGGCCTTGTCGATCTGGCCGGCATCCGGATCGCACAGGGCAACCAGGTTGGCACCGCTGGAAAGCAGGCCGGACATCACACCGCGGCCCTGCCCGCCACAACCGACCAGCGCGAGATTGACCTTGCTATTGGCCTCTGTCGAGGCGGCGCTGCCGCGCATCACCAGCGGCCCGCCGAACGCGGCCGCACCCATACCCATCGCTGACGACTTAAGAAAACTACGACGCGTGAAATTCATTTGGTTGTGCTTCATGGTCTCTCCACGAAATCGATTCAGAAGATAATAATCTGTTTTGGGTATCAACCGTCATTTCCCTTATGCCTTCGTCCGGCAACGACGCCGGTCGCGTAACATACTCATAT
>PMBP01000008.1 GCA_003152975.1 Phycisphaerales bacterium
CCCAACATAATACCCCCCCCCGTTTGGATTGACCGGACCGGAGGAAAAACACGAGGTTACGCTGCCGGCATTTTGCCCGACGAATCCGCCGGCATCGGTTTTTCCGATGATCGGACCGGTGGAAAACGAGACGGTCACATTTCCGCCGTTGGTTCCGATGAGGCCGCCGGCGGCGGAACTGAGTATCCCTGTTTCGGTGACGGGGCCGGTGGCGTAGCAGTTGATCACACCCCCGGAATTGTCTCCCACGAGACCGCCGGCATGAGTATCCGTTGCGGTAACGGAACTGGTGGCATAGGAGGAGGTTATGACACTATCGGAAAAAGTGAATCCCACGAGGCCGCCGACATACGAGAGGCCATTGACGGTACGGGTGGAATACGCCAAGTCTATCCGTCCCGTATTGGACCCGACGAGTCCGCCGGTATGATAATGGGATCCGGTAACCGTACCGGTTGTAGAAGAACACGAGGTTATGCTACCCCCATTGCCACCCACGAGTCCGCCGACGCCATCCTTTCCCGTGATCGAACCGGTAGCGAAAGAAAACGACACATCGCCGGAATTGGACCCGATCAGGCCACCCACAGAATTGTATCCGCTCACATCTCCCGTGGCGGAACATGAGGTAATTCTGTCATTGGNNGGCCGGTGACCAAACCGGTGGCGTAACACGAAGTGATGTCGCCCCTGTGGTTCGCTCCGATCAGGCCGCCAATAAAATCCCGTGTCGCGACAACCGAGCCGGCGGCGGAACAGGATGTCACGGGGCCCATATTGTCTCCCAGCAATCCGCCGATTTCAAACCAACCGGTGACGGTACTGTTGGCATGGGAGGACATTACCGCGCCATAATTCTGCCCCACCAATCCGCCGATATTCCAATCCGATCCGGTGACGGAGCCGGAGAAGGAACAATCGCTGATGACGCCCCAATTGGTGCCGATCAGGCCGCCGACATACTGGCGCGATCCTGTAACGGCGCCGCTGATCGAACAGCCGCTGATATTGCCGGAACATTCACCCACGAGGCCGCCAACATAACCATATCCTTTTACATCCAGATTCATTACGGCCAGGTTGACGATCCAGGCGGGCGAATCGACATAGCCGAAAACTCCGACATAATCAGCGGAAGGCAGATTGACCACTGTGTTGCGGAGGGTAAACCCGTTGCCGTTGAATTTCCCGGTAAAGATATTTTCGTGATTCCCCACGGGCACCAGGCCAACCCCGATCAGGTCGATATCGGCGGTGAGGATGAAATACTTGTTCCAATCGGCCGGGGTGGACATCAGCAGCTTCCAGTCGGCGACGACCGAAATCCGATACGGGGCGGCGGCGGTTCCCAACCCGCCGGAATAGAAGGCGGCATGAGCGCAGACGGGAAAGGCGGCGACAACGAGTGCGGCCATGAAAAGACAGACATTCTTTTTCACAGGTACACCTCCGAGCAAGGTTCAAGATGGTATTATACGGAAACCCAGGGGAAAAGGCAAGGGAATTATCAAACAGAAGCGGCTGGTCGATGGGGAAAAATACCAGCGAGATCGTTGAGCGGAAATAATTACACAACCGAGACACCGATACAAAACATCGGGACTCGAAAGAAGTGAGCGGTTGTGCTACTTCTAACAAGCGGGAAGGTTGAGGTGCGGCTACGCGAGTTTTTGTGCGAGGTCGCCGTCGAGGATGGATTAGACGGTGATAACCGAAAAGATTTCGGAAGAAGGCGTCGAGATTGTCGCCGCAGTAGATGACGCGGGTATCGACGAGAGACAGCATTTTCCATCAGAGAAGCCGAACATAGGGGTAGGCCTGTATCATGTAGGCCAGATCGATGCCGCTGTCCGTCGGATACACCGATTGGTAAAATGTCTGATTCTTCGACATGTCGATCGTGCTTCGATCTATCCACTGGTGCATCTCCGCACGCCCGTCGGCAAATCCCAGCGTACTGCGTTGATTGTGCCAGATCGCAAAGGGATCGACCCACCTGTGACTCTCGGGGTAGAGCACCCAAGACCCGGCGTTCTCCCCCCGACCGTCCGCCTCTTCGATAAACACGCACTTGCCGGCAGGATTTTGGAGGGTCGCGGTACTGACATGGGGAATAATCTCCCACTCTCCGTATTCGGCAACTCCTTTCATTCCGCCGACGATGGAATAGCTCCTGAACCCTCCGCTTTCAAAACCGTATGAACCGGGATCCCGGCTGGGCAACAGATAACGGGGGTCGCTGGGGCAATGGTAGGTCTGGACGGTCCCCACATAGGCAAACAGCTTTCCGGCGGTGATGGCCCGCATCTTTTCCTGCAACTCGGGAGCTGCAGAATTGTCGGGCCACTGGACCCAGGAATAGTAGGGAGCATCCGTGGACCCTGTCGAACCGCCGACGATGCGGCCGTCGTTGTCTTTGGCGTAGGCCAACCACGCACGGCCGAGGATGTGGAGGTTGGCGAGACACACAGTTGACTTTCCACTACTGCGGGCGGTGGAGGTCATGGGCAGCATGAGGGTCAGGGCAAAGAAGATCACGGCCGCAAGGGCCAAGGCCTGGAATCGCGTGATTGTCGGATTGGGGTTCATTCGGAAATCCTTGGGCCGATCGGATGCCCTTATTACCATCCCGCGGGAACATAGCCGTTGTTAAAATAGACGATGTCTTTATTATCTGTCTGAACAGTGTGATCCGTTAATGAACCATTCCGCATGAGATCCAGGGTACGCGGGTCTTGCCAGGCATGGTTTTCGGCATGGCCATCGGCAAAACCCAGCGTGTTGGAGCCGTTGTGATACCAGGCCGGCCAGTCCCACCAGCTCCAGTAGCCTGAACCCATCGTGACAAAACTGCCGACACAACGCCACTGGTTGTGGTCGGCATAATCTTCTTCGATAAAAGTGAACCGGCCGGCCGGATTTTTTATCTGGTTGTATTTGTTAACACACACCAGTTGTTTTGCCTGTCTCGATGGAAGCGTAACCGAACGAAATCCCGTGATGTTCATGCCATTTCTTGCGGTATAATCTTCGCCATTCATGCAGCCGGAACCGTAATAACTGATCCAGGGAGCATAGGATTTGGTTAACCAGTATTTGTCATTGGGGCAATGATAGACCTGCACATTTTGGGTATAGGCGAACAATTTGCCCGCCTGGACCCCGTTCAACTGGTAAGTGAGATTACACTCTGCATAGGAAGCAACTGGAGTACTTCCGTACACGGGCGTGTATAAGGGAACCTCTACCCAGCGATAGGGTGCCCCGGTATATGTGGAAAGACCAACCAGCCATGCGTCATTGTCTTCCTGATAGGCCATCCAGGCCCGGCCGAGGAGGTGGAGGTTGGACAGACACAAGGCCAACTTGCCGCCGCTGCGGGCGGTGGAGGCGGCGGGAAAGACGATCATCAGGGCCAGGGCGATGACAGCCAGCACGGCCAGACAATCCCGCAATGGGATATTGGATGAGATTTTCATGTTATTCTCCATAGGGGAATGCCTCATTC
>PMBP01000486.1 GCA_003152975.1 Phycisphaerales bacterium
CCGGATCATGTGATGGATTTCGTGCTGGATTTGGTTCGCAAAACCCGGCCGGACGAGAAAGACGCCTTTGACTTCGTACGGGAGCTGCTCGAATGGGGAGCGGGACCGCGGGCCTGTCAGATGCTGACCGTAGGCGGGAAGGTGCGGGCGATTCTGCGGGGGCGGTTTCATGTGGCGATCGAGGATATCGAGGCGCTGGCGATGCCGGTGTTGCGGCATCGGCTGGTGCCGACCTTCAACGCCGAGGCCGAGGGGATAACGGTCGATGACATCGTGGGTCGGATTCTCAAGGCGATCCCGCGGCCGAAGGCCCGTGCGGTTTAACGAGGTTGGAGCGATTGGCAGGAGCCAGGGATGAGCCGAATTAGCGCGTTGCTGACACCGCAGGATATCCAGAAGATCGAACGGCTGGAGGTGGTTGCCCGGCTGGTCGTCGAGGGATTCTGCGCGGGGATGCACCGCTCGCCGCACAAAGGATTCAGCGTGGAGTTTCGCCAGCATCGGCCGTATGTGCCCGGCGACGAAATTCGTCACATCGACTGGAAGGTCTTCGGCAAGACTGACCGTTTCTATATCCGGGAATACGAAGAAGAGACCAATCTGCGGGCGACAATCCTACTGGACAAGAGTGGCTCGATGGCCTACGGCAGCGGGTCGGTCCGCAAGCTCGATTATGCGGTGCGGCTGGCGGCGTGTCTGTCGCACCTGATGCTGCGGCAGGCGGACGGGGTAGGGCTGCTAACCTTTGATACGGCGATGCGGGACTACATTCCGCCACGGACAAGGCCGGGGCATCTGAGGGTGCTCTTCGATACGCTGGAACGGACCAAGCCCGGAGGCGAAACGGAGTTGGGCAAGGTCTTTCACGATCTGGTGCCGAAGATCCAGCGGCGGGGATTGTTGATTATCCTGAGCGATTGTTTCGGGAATTTGCCGGAATTGATCTCGGCACTGGCACATTTTCGCCATGCTCACCACGNNGTTCAATTGTGGGACCGGGCGGAACTGGAATTCCCGTTCCAACACTGGACGCAATTCAACTGCCTGGAGACGACGACCAAGCATTTGGTCGATCCGGCGCACCTTCGCAAGGCCTACCTGGAGAAGGTCCGGCAGTTTCGCGAGGAACTTCGGCGCGGCTGCCACAATTATCGCATCGACTGGGTTCCGCTGGTGACCGACGAACCGTATGCCGAGGCCCTGGCCCGATACCTGACGCTTCGCAAGAGGTTGGTATGACCTTTTTGAATGTCCTCTTGCTTGCGGGTATGGCAGCCGGGGTAATCCCGATCGTAATTCACCTGTTCAATCGCCGGCGATTCCGGGTGATCGAATGGGGGGCGATGCATCTGCTGGAGGAGATACTGCGGACGCAACGGCGTCGGCTGAAGATCGAACAGCTCATTTTGCTACTGATTCGGATTGCGATCCCGGTTGTCCTGGCGATTTGTTTGGCTCGGCCGGTCTTGACGGGCTTGTCGCATCTGGCAGGAAAGGCGAAGACCTCGATGGTATTGCTGATCGACTGCAGTGGATCGATGAATGCGGCCGACGCCACGCAGAGCCACCTGAGCCAGGCCCGAAAGGAAGCATCGGGAATCATGGACACGCTGCCCAACGGATCAGAGATCACAATCGTGTGGATGTCGGGACGGAACCCGATCGTTCATGGGCCGAGCTTCGACCTGTCGCGGGTGAGGGGGTGGCTTTCCACGATGCAGGAAGGATATGGCACGGCCGACATCGGGGCCGGCCTCGACCGGGCGATTGAAATCCTGTCGCGGGCGCATTTCGTCGATCGCGAATTGATTGTGCTCAGTGATTTTCAGCTAACCAGTTGGAATCCCGACAGCGAACCGGCCCGCAAGCAGGGACTGGAAGTACTGGCGAATATGACGATCCCGCCGAGGATCACCTTTATGAGAATCGGCAAAGAGGTCGGCGATAATGTCGGGGTCGACTCGATTGAGGTTTCGCGGCCGATCCTTGGAGTCGGACAAACGCTGCAGGTCCGCGGGAACATCCATAACTACGGAACAACACGGTATCCCGACCTGCGGGTGTATTTCCGCGCCGATGGACAAACGCGGTCGGTCTCGCAGGTGAATTTGGGACCGAAGGAGTCCAGCCAAGTGTTGTTCTCGCATGCTTTCGACAAGGCCGGTTCGCACGGCATCGAGATCTTCGCCGAGGCCGATGCATTACAGGCCGACAACACGCGGCGAATGGCGATCCCGGTTTGGGATCGACTGGGGGTGTTGCTGGTCAGCGGGGATCGAAACCCAAAGGCAATGCAGGCGGAGACGGCCTATTTGGAAATCGCGCTGCAACCCTTTACGCTTGGGGCGGTGGCGCTGGCGGACTTGATTCGAACCAAGACGATTTCGCCGGAGGAACTCAAACCCGAATCGCTAGCGGATGTCCGCGTCGTCGCGTTGGCTAATGTCCGACAGTTGAGCGACCCGCAGGTGCAAATCCTGCAGGGCTTTGTCAAACAGGGTGGCGGGTTGCTGATCTTTGCAGGCGATCGGATCAATCCCGATTGGTACANNGGAGTTGTTCAATGATCCCCGCAACGGAAATCTGGGCGGAGTGAAGATTCGCAGTTGGTTCAAGCTGGATACCGGTTCGCGCGGACAAGGTGTTTCGTTTCCCGCACGGATGGAATCCGGCGATAGTTTGTTTGCGGAGAAAACCTTTGGGCAGGGATTTGTCATCGAGTGCGCGACGGCCTGCGACACCGACTGGAGCAACCTGCCCCTGCGGCCGGCTTACTTGCCCTTGATACAGCAGCTTGTCACCTATCTGGCCTCGACGGTGTACCCGCCGCGCAATGTCTCGGTCGGCGACACCCTTGCGGCTCTGGTGCCCGGCTCGCTGGCGGGGCAGGCAGCGATTCTGACGGGTCCGGACGGTCGGCGGCACGAATTGAAGATCATTCCGCGAGAACAATATGGATTGGCGGAATTCCGCGAAACGGACCGGCCCGGGTTATACGCAATGGAAGTTCCGCCGTCGGAGATAATTCACTTCGTGGTCAATCCCCTGGCGGCTGAATCGGATCTGCAATCGGTCGGCGAGGACGAATACCGATCGATGGGACAATCCTTTGGGATTGCGGCCCTCGCCAGCGGACAGGAATACCAGAATCTTACGCAGCAGCGGCGATTCGGGCAGGAGATCTGGAAGTCGCTGCTGGTGGGGGTCTTGGCGTTGGTGTTGCTGGAGATTCTCGTGCAACAGGTCTTTGCGAGGGCTGGCCGATGACGCAGCTTCGGTTTGTCGGCGATTGGAATGTATGGCTGGTGGCGCTATCAGCGGTTGGGTTGGCGGCGCTGGCGTGGATGCTGTATCGCCGCGAGACGCGAAATCGTTCGGGGTGGGTGTATCGCTTGTTGCCGATCCTGCGGGCGGCGGTTGTTGCGTTGCTGATGTTCACGCTGGCTGGACCTGTCCTGCATCATCGTTGGATCGAGGGGCAATTGGCCAAGATCCTGCTGTGCGTCGATGGATCCCAGAGCATGACCGTGGCGGATCCGGCAATGGAGCCGGGACGCAAGATTCTGCTGGCAGTCCGATTGGGAATGCTGGACGAGCAAGTCCTGCCGAAGGATATTCTTGGGGCGCGGCAGGCCCTGCAACGGGCCGAGTCGATCCGGATTCCAGCGGGAGCCGAGGCCCCACAGATCACCGAAGCGGCGGCCGCAGCCGTCAAAGAGGTCGAGGCCGCATACGAACAGATGGACAAGGGACCGTGGTCGGCCAACCTGTTTCGCGTGGAGAAAAAAGGCGAGATTTTGTATGAATATTGGGAGAATACTCAGGGGGCCAATCTCGATTCCTTGAAAAACATCAAGGGGTATCCGGATTCTCCGTCAGGATCGGCAACCCTCCAGAGTTTTGACGGCCGGATAAACTGGAAGGACAATTATATCGCGAGGATTCGAGGATATCTTTATCCGCCGGCCAGCGGGAACTACACCTTCTGGATTCAAAGCGACGACGGCAGCCGGCTATACCTGAGTAGTAACGAGGATCCGGCGGGAAAACAACTGATCGCAACGGTTTCCAACTATGTTCCCCGCGGGCAATGGGAACAGAGCCCGGAACAGAAATCCAAGCCGATTGCGCTAACGGCCGGACAGCGGTACTACATTGAGGCCATTCAGGCGGAGGGCAGTGGCGACGATTTTGTCGCGGTCGGATGGCAACTCCCCGACGGGCGAATGGAGCGGCCGATCGCGGGGCAGTGGCTGGCCTCGGTCAGCAAGAATACGCAAGCAGCCGCCAATCGCATGCAGATTCTCGAATCGTTCCGGCGGGAACTGGTGGAGGAGGCCCGCAAGATTCGATCTTTGGCCGGGCAGCAGGATATTTCCGCCGGATGGGCCGCATGGATGCGAGCGGTGAAGGGCTGGGGGGAGCAATTGGACAAGGCCTTTGACCGTTGGGCCGTGCAGTTGATGCAGACGCCAGCCGAGGCCGTGGCGCGGGCCATGAAACAACTCGATTCGATGAGCCGGTTGGAACGGATCGAAGCGATGCTCAGAGACGGCGAAGAACCCTTGCCGCAGCGGCTTGCCCGGCAACACCAGGTCCGGCTGGCGCGGTTCGGGGACCGGGAGATGGAAACGATCTTCGAAGGCGGTACCTATACGACGGAAACGGATCCGGCCTGGGCGGGCGGGATCGTGCCGCAGCAGGCCAGCCCGGCGAGCAACCTGGGCCTGGGAATTCAGGCGGCCATCGCCGAGGCCCAGGTCGCCGGCAAGACCAAGTCCGGCGAGAATAGTCGCAACCGGCTGGCTGTGGTGATGTTCACGGATGGTCGGCACAACTTCGGAACCAGTCCGGTGAATCTGGCTAAAATATGCATGGGACTGGGCATCCCTGTGTATCCGATCGCAGTCGGCGGCCGCAATGATCCTGTGGATGCGGCGATCCTGGCGGCGGATGCGCCGACGCTGGTTTTTCACAAAGACCGGGTCAAAGGACGGCTGGCAATCCAGGATCGTTTACCGGCGGGGAAGAATTTTACCGTTCGGATCACGGACGGCACGACGACGCTGTGGGAAAAGCAACTAAACACCGAGGGCAGCGGCCGACGGATGATTGATTTTGATTTTCCGATCGAGGAGTATCTGGCCAAGCAACTGGCGGACAAGCAGCGAGAACTGGCCTACCAGAGCTATCCACTGTCTCTGGAGGCGCAGCTTGCGGGACTGGAAGGCGACACTATCGAGGCAAACAATCGCCTGCCCTTTTTCTCGCGGGCAATCTTCCAGCATCATCGAGTCTTGATCATTGACGGCACTCCACGGTGGGAATATCGATACCTGCGCAATCTCTTCGGGCGGGATGAGAAGTGGGAGGTCTGCGGGGTGTTGCCTGATTTATCCCCAACGAATTCCGGACTCCGCCGCGGAAAGGGTGACGAGCTGTTTCCCGACAGCCGCGAAGACCTGCTGGGGTACGATCTGATCATCCTCGGCGATTTTCCGGCGCGGATGCTCAAGAATGAAGAATGGGAATGGATTCGGGATGCGGTCCGCAACCGCGGGACGGGGCTGATTCTGATCGATGGGATGCGCAAACATTTGCAGGAATACGGCTCAACGCCGTTGGCGGAGCTGATCCCGGTGCAGTGGACAGACGCCGAAGGGATCACCAATCCCCAGACACTGCGGCTGACGGAAAAGGGAATCCTGCGACTGACCGACTACGGCGTCGAGACAACGGCACTGGCGCTGGGCAGCGGCGACAAGAGCAATACGCAGGTGTGGGAGTCGTTGTTGCCGCCGCACTGGCTGGCAGCGGTCACGCCGCTAGCGGGAACCGAGGTTCTTGTGGAAGCGGTGCTGGGGAAAGGGACGGCCCCGGCGATCGCGTGGAGGCGGTACGGCACAGGCAAGGTGTTGTACATGGCGATCGACGAGACCTGGCGGTGGCGGTATCGGGTGGCGGATGAATATCATATCCGATACTGGAACCAAGTGGGCAACCTGATGATGGCGCGACCGTTTGCGGTGCGCGACCGGTTTGCCAGCATCGATGCCGGCGAGTTGGTCTATGCCCCGGGGCAATCGGCGGACCTGCGGGTCCAACTGCGAAATCCGGATGGGAAAACGGTAACGGATGTGGATGCAAAGGCCCATATCCTGCGGGATGGTGTTCGCATTGCGTCGGTCCCGTTGGAGGCCAATGTCGAAACCGGCGAATATCGCGGCAAAACGGCGGCATTGCCGGAGGGAAGCTACACAGTCAAGGTCGAGGCGGTGGGGTACCCGGACGACCAGATGATCGCGGAGGGCCGATTCTTTGTGCGGATGCCGGCGGTCGGGGAGATGGCCCAGACGGCCTGCGACGAATCGCTCCTGGGCGAGATCGCACAGGCCAGCGGAGGACGGATGATCCGGGAGGAAGACAGCCGTCAACTGGAGGAAATCCTGCGGCCGCTCAGCGAAGGCAAGGTTGTCGAGAATGAAACGGCCCTGTGGCAAAGCTCTGTGTGGTTTGCGGCGATAGTTTTGCTGCTGACTGCGGAATGGATATTGCGTAAGCGATCCGGTATGCTGTAAGAGTGAACAATATGATGGATACAGGTCTGAACCCACAAATCCGGCAGAAGCTGGAGGCATTCGGGCAGCGGCGACGGCGGCTGATCCTAATTCGTGGGGCATGCGCGGCGGTGGCAACGACCATCGCGGCGATGTCGGTGGTGGCGGCGGTTGATTGGACAATGGTGCTGCCGGATTCGGCCCGGCTGGCCGTCAGCGGTGCGGCCTACGCAGCGGTGTTGGTGGTGGTGTATGGAACCTGCCTGCGATGGATACTGCATCGGTCAGACCTGCGGGACCTGGCCCGAATGCTGGAACAACGCCGGAAGGAATTTCACGAGGAGGTCCTTTCGGCGGTGGAACTCGGGCAGGATGCCAAGAGGGCAAACTGGGATTCGGTCGAATTTCGCCAGGCCGTACAGGAGACGGTTGGACGGCTGGTGGAACGATACCCGATGGAGATCCTGCTGCCGGGACGGCTCGTGCGGCGATGGGTTGTCTTGGCCGCGATTGTGTTCGCCGCGGCGATGGCGATGATGTTGTCGCCGAATCCGGCCTATCGCAAGCTGATGCTGCGGGCGATGATACCGACGGCCAATCTGGCCCGCGCGTCGGAGGTGCGGATATGGATCGTCGAGCCGGCGTATCCCGAGGGGCTGGCCCCGCGGGGGGACCCGTTGACCATTGTTGCGGAGATTTCAGATCCTCAGGCCCAACAAATCCAGATCGAGTCGTTTGACGATCCACAGCAGCGAACGACGCTGTCCATGGAGCCGACAGGACAAGGTCGATTTCGAACGACACTGGTGGCAGCGAAGGATTGGCTGACATACCGGGTCTATGCGGGAAAGGCCTCGACACGATATTACACGATCGAGACTCGGAGACGGCCGCATGTGGTGAAATTCACCAAGAGCTTTCGCTATCCGGAGTACAGTCGATTGCCGGAGCGGACGGTTGTCGAGGAAAACGGCGACCTGCGGGCGCTGCAGGGAACAGTGGTCACGCTGGAGATGGAAACGGATCAGCCGGTTGAGTCGGGACAGATCCGGATCCAGCAGGAAAAGGAAAAAGAGCCGACGATCCTGGAGACGCCGACAGCAGGACCGACTCTGCTTCGGGGCCAAATCACTCTCAATGAATCCGGGACTTATCGAGTCCATCTGATCGGCCGGGAAACGAGGTTCGACAATCCGTTTGCGCCGAATTACGAGTTGAAGGCCGAGCCGGACCTGGTCCCTCGTGTGACGCTCGAACGGCCGGGCAAGGACGCGATCGTGCCATCGGACGAGTTGATTGCGCTTTCGGGGAAGGCACAGGATGATCTGGGACTGCGCGAGGTTCGCCAGCAGGTTCGCGTCAATGGCGGGCCGTGGGAGGAGAAGGTACTGGCCAGCGATCCGGGGAAGGAGACAGCCGTACAGCGGAGCTGGGATCTGCTGGAGTTGCGGCTGCGGCCGGGAGACCAGGTCGCGACACGATTGACAGCCACGGACCTGAAGGGCAACATCGGGGAATCACCTGTGGTGAATTTGACAATCAGCTCGCCGGGATTTTCGGCCCAGCGGACCGAACAGATGCAGGCGGGGAAAAATTTGCGTCTTGCCCTGGAACAGTTGCGGCAGGAAGAACGGTTGTTGTACCAGGCCGTGCAGAATTTCCAGGAGCATGTACGGAATCAATCCCAAGATCTGGCCGGGCAGCAACAGAAGCGATCGATGATCACGCCGGCCGCCGAGCGGGTCGAACAGCAGGCCGAAGCGGCGTGGGCCGCCATTCAGGAGGCGATTCGCCAAGCCCAGGGGCGGCGGGAAAGCGAAAATCTGTCCCTGCTGGGGCGGATGCTCAGTCGAAACCGGCATCATGCTCTGGCAAGAATTCACGGAGTGCTTGCGTCGCTTCCATCGGCTGAACCGATCAAGCCCGAAAAAGTGGATTCTCTGCGAGAGGCGGCAGATACGCTGCATTGGCAAACCGAGCAAATGGTCAACAATTCCCGGGAGATGCTGGCCGAACGCGAAAGCGAAATCATTCTCGGCGAAGTCGAACGGCTGATGGCCAATCAAATCCAGATGATCGAGCAGGCCCGATCGGCCAAAGCCAGCCCCGAGGAGACGGTTCGTCAGTCAGCCCAACGACGATTACTGCGACAACAACAGGCCGCCATGCAGGAACAGCAGGTCGTCGAGGAGATGCTGGCCGAGATGCCCAAGGATATGGAAAACCGCTTCACCCAGCAGGCCAGGGATTTGCAGGAGAAACTGCAGAAAAAGCGGACGGGTCTTGAAGAAGCCCTCAAAGGCAATCCGGGATACGACCCCCTGCTGCAACGAGCCGACGAGATGCAGAATACCTTCCGCGAGGTGAAAGGATCGGTTTCGGATCTGCGATGGAATCTTTCACAAAAGGCCCAAAATCATCGCGAAGAGCTTCGCAATTCGCTGTCCCGGACCATCGATGAGGTTTCGCAGGCCAAGTGGAAGACCGAGGAACTGGCCAATCGACGGCAACAGGCGGACCGTGCGCGACTGGCGGCCAATCCCGATGTGGCGCAGATCAATAAAAGACAGGAAGAAGCCCAAAAAGCCGAGACGGAATCAAATACCCGCTGGACTTCGGCCATCGGTCAGTTAAAGGACCGTGCCAAGATCGACGAACTTCGGCCCGACGCGCAGTATCAGTTCTCCTCAGATGCGGCCAACACAGCACTGGCAATGGAGACGCTGGAGACGACGACGATCGACACCGAGCGGACCCAGAAGGCGGCCGAAGCACTGAACCAAATCGAGCGGGCGTTTCGAATCCTGGAGGCAGGCAACACCGTCGCGGCGGCCAAGTCGTCGCTGGATACGATGCGTAATCGGGAGCAATGGGATTCGCCGCGCGGAAGCCGGTCGCAGGGAACCAGCATGGACTGGGAGGACTGGAGCAAGCTACTTGGCCGCTGGAACGATCCAATCCGCGAGGCATTCGCCAGGGAAATCCATCAACCGTATCAGGAGATGATCAACGGCGAGACCGTCCGAAAGGTCCGGGAGGAGATGGATCGCCGGCGGCAGTTGGAATACAACCCCACGACCCTGACCGATCGAATGGACGAGATCGGCACGGCACTTTCGGCGATCGACAAAAAGATGCAGCCGGTGATGGACGAGGCCCGTAAAATCCTGGCACTGTATGCGCCAAGTTTGCTGGAGCAACTGGCAGCGGTGGAAGAAACGACCCAGAAGGTTCGAGAAAAAACGGCCGCGCTGGCCGAGCAATCCCCCAAGATTGAACCGGCCCAGGTGCAACAGCGGGCACAGGAACTGGCGAATGAGCAGGAGCGATTGAACAATCAGGTCGAGACCGTCCAGGATTCGCTGCGGCGGGACGCCAACCTGCAGGACCTACGGACCGACGAAGGGCGAGAGCGATCGCGGGACGCCGATGATGCCATTGCCCTCCTGCAGCAACCGCCGCCGAAGGCCCAGGACCTGCTGGACCAGGCAGCCCAGAATCCTCAATCGACGACGCAGCAATTGGCCCTCCAGCAGGCGGCAACGCAACAGCAGCGGCTGGAAACGGCGCTGGAACAGATTCAGGAGCATTATGCCAACATCGAGCAGGGCAAACCGGAACCGACGCGGACGGCCCTGCGACAAACCGAGAAGGCCCTGGCGACGGCCGAGCCGATACAACAGCAATACGATCGGATCGAGCAGCTCGCACAACTGGGACAAAGCGATCCTAAGCAACTCAAGGCGATGCTCGAACAGGAGCTGCCGAAAAATGCGACGATGCGGGAAGAGTTGACGGATATCACAAAAGAAACGGTCGAGCAAACCCAGCGGTCGCTTGAGGAACTGGCGAAAAAAGAGGCCGATGTTTCCGCTCGGCTGGACCGAGCAGGCCAAAATCAGAAACAACAGGTCGAGCAGATGCTCAAACTGGCCGGCCAGTTGAAAGAGTTGAACGAACAGGCCAAACAAATCGGCGAGAAGGCCGAAGCCGTCGCGGCCAATGCGATTCCGCAGGCGGCCAAACAATCGAAAGAGGCCGGAGCCGATTCGCAGCCGCAATACGACGCTGCGCAGAAGACGACTACCAAGGCCGGCGACGAACTTCGCCAGAGCCAGCCCGCGACAGCGAACCAACTGGGCGAGAATCTGCGGAAGTTCGCCCAGCAGGCCGATCAGTCCCGCGAGGAACTGAAGGAGGCGGCGGGAAAGACCATGCAGGATTCGCCGGACGAGAAGCTCTCCCAGCGGCAGGCGGCGGCGGAAAAGGCCGTCGAGGCGGGACAGCAAATGCAGGCCCTGGCCAACCAGGCGCGGGAACTGGACCAAAAGGTCCAGCAGTGGCAGCAGCAGTTCAACCAGTCGGATAAACAGCTCGTGGATGCCGATCGCAAGCAACAGGAGTTGGCTACCAAGGCCAAAGAGCTATCCGACAAGGCACGGGCTCTGGCAAAGGATGAAATCGCCAAAACGCAGGATCAGGCCAAACCGATTGCCCCGGCCGTAGCCCAGGACCTTCAAACCGCCCAACAAACCACTCAGGGGGCGGCCGAACAAATGAGCAAGCCGATGCCGGCCGCGGCAGCGATGGCTCGACAGGCCGAACAGTTTGCGGGGATGATGGATCAGGCCCGACAGGACCTGCAACAGTCGGAGTCACGAATGAATGAACTGCCGCCAGCGGCAAAGGAACAGGCCAAGGAGCTGCCCCCACAGGTCCGCCAAGAACAGCAAAAGGCGCAGGAACTGGCCCAACAGGGACGAGATCTGGCACGGCAACTCAACGAATTGGCCGGCCAGGATGCCCAGCAATTGGAGCAATCCCCGCAGCAGCAGCAACAGGTCAACCAACAGGCCCCGCAGGTGGCCGCGGACATCCAACGAATCGCCGCACATGCCCAGCGGCTGCAAAAGCCCGACGCCCCCCTGCTGTCGCAGGTCGGTCAAGCCATGGACCGGATTGCCGAACAACAGCTTCCGGCCGTGATGGATACGCTGCAGAAGACACGGCTGGCCGAACAGGCGCGGCCGCCGGTGGAAACGGCGCGGAAAGACCTGGAGGAACAATCCAGGCAGTTGCAGCAGGTGGATCCGGATGCCTGGCCGGAGTCGGCCAATTCGGGACAGCCGGAAGACCCCACGGGAACCTGGATGGCCCGCACGCTGGATCAACTCGAAGCGGCCGAGCAGAACCCGAACGCGGCCGCTCAACAGGCGATGGCTGCGCAGGCCCGGCAATCCGTGGAACAATCAATGCAGTCGATGCAACGGTCGATGGCCCAGGCGCGGACTCCCGCGGCATCTCCGGCACAGTCGGCCAACCAGACGCGGTATCGACTCGCATCCGCTCGATCGTCGCGATTGACGAGGGCCGAGATGCCATCGCCCACAAACCTCCCCCTTCCGGATTCGGTCTCGCTTCGGGAGGGAAAATGGGGACAGCTTCGCTCGCTGAATGCGGCAGATCTGATGGACTCCAAACAGGAGGCCATCGCGGAGGATTATCGCCAGATGGTTAGCACCTATTTTCAAGTGATCGCAGAAAAGGCAAAAGAAAAGGCCAGATAAACAGGAGATTTGGAATGAACATTCGTCGTCGGATCGGGATCGCTATCATGGTTTTGGTTTCCCTGGCAGCGGGGATGCCGGTGTCGGCACAAGAACCTGTCAATGAGGACCAGGAGTGGCAGCGGGTCAACGAGTGCACCAAGCGGGCCGTGGGTTACCTGCTTAGCCAGCAGAAGGAAGACGGTTCGATCGTGGAGAACAACCGAAACCATACGACGATCACGGCATTTGCGATCATGGGGATGTTGTCCGTGGGCCACAAACCCACCGATCAAACGCCGGAAGGTCTGGCCCTGCGCAAGGCTTTGGCGTATGTGCTGAGACCGGATCGGCAGGAGGACAACGGTTATTTCGGCGAGCGCGACGGATCGCGAATGTATGGACAGGGAATCATCGCGTTGATGCTGGCGGAGGTTATGGGGATGGGCGTCGATGACGAGCAGGACCGGCTGATCCGTCTCAAGCTCCTGAAGGCCATCGACCTGATCCTGCGGGCGCAGGCCGTCAAGAAGGACAGTCCCCAGGAAGAGGGCGGATGGCGGTACAATCCAAATTCGACGGACACCGATCTGTCGGTGAGCAGTTGGCACCTGATGGCCCTGCGGGCGGCGAACAACGCGGGGATCAAGGTACCCAAGGAGGCCATCGACAAGGGCGTGGGGTATGTCAAGCGATGTTTCCACTGGGAAAACGACGCCAAAAAAACGGGCTTTTTCTGCTACCGCCCGAACGAAAACAACATGCGGTTCGGCTCGTCGGCGGGCGGGTTTCTGGCCTTGCAGATCTGCGGATATTACGATGCGCCCGAAGTCAAGGCGGCGGCGGATTACTACTTGAACTACAATATCCCCTCGTTGCAGGATAAAGAACATTATTACTACGGATTGTACTATTATTCGCAGGGGATGTTTCAACAGGGCGGCGCCTATGCCAAACAGGCCCAAAAGGTCGTGCGGGAACTGCTGATGGGCCGCCAGATCCAAGACGGCTCCTGGCCGCTGGGACCCGCCGATGAACAGGGCGGCAAGGTGTATGTAACTTCCCTGTCGCTGCTGAGCTTGTCGATCCATTACCACTTCCTGCCGATCTACCAGAGGTAACCATGGATCGGAATCGACTGACATGCCTCTATGGCGGATCGTATTCCTGTTCTTCGTCGGGTTTGAATCTTCGTCCCCCCATTTGAACGTCCGATAAATAGACGATTACGCAAGAATAATGGACGAATGAGCATTCTGAACCGTCTGTCTCCGGTCCGATATATGGGGATGGGAGCAAGGGATTCCATCTCGATCCCTCAAGGAGAACAGGGAAATGGAATACGGGACGAATACTGAGAAAGGGCATGGACATGTCAGGAATTGAAGGTGTTAACGGGCTGGAATCGGATANNCCTCGAGTTCCTCCAGGAAGTTTCCCGGAGCAATAAGAGCACAGAACGGTCGAAGAATGCTCAAACGAGTGGATTAGGATCGGTTTCCGATTCCACCGCCGGCAATGATGAAGGCGTCGATAGTTTAAAATCCAAGATCGATGCGGCCGTAACAGAAGCCATAAAAAACCTGGATAAGTCCAGCACCTTCACCGAGATCATGGATGCCATCAAGACGGCGGTGGACAGTACCCTGAAGGCCAATGGGGTGGATCCGGAATCTATGAAGAACCAGATGCCGCCCGAGAATGGCCAGGGTGNNTTGACCAACTCCTGGAAGAAAACGGGTTTGATATGGAAAAACTCAAAAGCGAAATGATGTCATCCATGATGGGAACATCGCAAGATCAGTCGTCGATTCTTGCGTTTCTGAAAAAGCTTCAAAACCAGCAGGGTGTTGACACGGAAGCGTAACGAGATATGGATCAAGGCCGCAAGGACTCTTTCCCGGAGACAGGAGAGGGAGTTGTTTTGGTTGGTTGAGTTCTGTTCGTGCAATTCCTGGACATTCGGTACCCACCGGGTGATACGGTTGTCCAGCGTTTGAATGCGTTGCTAAAAGCCGCCTCCGATCCATATCCCACTCGGAGGGCTATTTCTTTGAGATTGTTCTGACTTTCTCGCAGAAGGTTGCGGGCTTTGTTCATCCGGCACTGCAGAAGATATTTCATCGGCGACTGGCCAACCATCCGGGTAAACTTTTCCGCAAAAGCGGAACGCGACATGCCAGTTTCCCTGGCAAGCAAAGCCACAGACCATTGCGCCTCCGGCCGCGAGTGAATCAATCCAAGGGATGGCCCGATATCCCGATCGGCCATCGCCCCCAGCCAGTTCCCCCCGTAGGGCGGCAGCGAGGAAATGTGCGTTCGAATCGCCTGAATGAAAATAATGCTGGCCAGGTGGTTGACGACCGCTAGACCTCCGGGCGGATTCGGAACCGACGCCTCCGTAATCAACCGAAGCGTATCATCCAACCAGGGGACCAGATGCCCATTCTCGCTCTGGATGTGCAAGATCCGTGGCAATGCCGCAAGAAGGGGGATCTCTTCGTCCTGATCGAAAAGAAAACACCCGGCGATCAAGGAAGTGGCCGCCCCGCCGCCGTCGAGCGTGGCGCCCTGTCGCTTCTGGATATGATCCGCAGTCAGTATCGCATCAATGGGGATCACGGGGCTCCGGGGATCATCCCGAAGGCAATGGCCCAGCCCCTGAATGTTGAGGACAAGATCGCCGCCGTTGAGCAAGATCGGAGATGAAGAATCGTCCGGCTCAAACCAGCATTGACCGTGCATAATCACATAGAAGCCGGATGGCCCTGGAGGGATTCGGATTCCCCAGGGAGCCGAAAAGGTGGAAAGTCCCGCCACAACACTGCGGAATCGAATCGTGTCCAGGATGCCACTAAGAACATCCGGTACCATCCTCGGCGAATCTGAAACAGGATGGTGTGTGGCCGGATCGCGTCCTTTCCCCGGAAATCCGGATTTCTTCTTCATCTCTGCATCCCATCTGGATGGACGAATCGGCGGCCCAAAACGATGTCAGAAACCATACGCCTTTCGAAGTTGTTCCTCGGACGGCATGGCATCATACCATTCGCCTTTCGGACCGATAAATCCTTTCCCATCCTTGTTCCGAATCAACTCGACGGCCAATCGCGAACCATTGCTGTTACGAAACCAGACGGTGACCGCGTCGGCAGCGGGAGCGGCCTGTTTTCCATAAACCAATCTCAACTGATCTTCCGAAGGCAACGCGTCATACCGTTCATTCTTTGGCCCGATGAATTCGGCACCCTTCTTGATCAGCTTGACGGGAGTCTCTGTTCCATCCTCGTTGGTCACTTGGATAATGATTTCGGTTTCCTCATCGGCCTTGGGGGCGTACATCGACAATAACTGCGCCTCCGACGTCATCCCCATATACTTTTCGCCACTGGGACCGATATAGGCTTCGCCCTCTTTTCTGAGGGTGATCGGAATCTGGATTCCGTTGTCCATATCAACCCAGACCGTAACAATATCCGGATCGGGCAGGTCGAGCCCATTGGCGTACAGAAGAACCAGTTGCTGTTCCGTGGGAAGCTTGGCATAGCGTTCATTCCGAGGTCCAACAAGATCGTTTCCGTCCTTGATGAGAACGATCGGAATCTTTTTTCCGCCGCCGGTGGGGACCAGAACGGCGACCGTGTTCTGCTTGACCGTCTTGGATCCGAGCCCATAGATGGTCAGCAATTGGGCTTCCGAGGGCATCGTCGTGTAATATTCCCCGGCCGGTCCAATGAAACTTCCACTTTGGTTAATCAGAGTTATGGGAATCTTGGCCCCATTCTGGATGGTCAACCATACGGTAACGGTGGTTCGGGTCTTTTCTCGCAGACCGAGTCCATACAACACTCGAAGCTGATCTTCCGTGGGCATACTCGAATAATGTTCCCCGTGGGGTCCGACGAAACCGGGGCCTTCTTTGATCAGGATCACCTTACTCCGCGAACCGTTGGAATTTGTGACCCACACGACGACCGTATTGGACTCCACAACGACCGGCGACGGTTTGACCACAACAGGTCTTGGCGGTGTAACGATAACGATTGGCCGATGGGGCGGCATGATCATAACCGGGTGTCTGGGCCAATCCCGATCTCGGTCCGGCCCCCCTGGACCGCCGAATCCCCCGGGGCCGCCGGGCCCTTGCCCCGCACAACATACAACACAACTCGATATGACTGTTACCAGAATTAAACAAAGATTCCGTTTCATTTGAATTCTCCGCAAATCAGTAATCAACACAGAAATGCCAAACATCCTAATTATTGTGAAAAGAAATGGATTTTGGTAACACCCTATTGGAGGCAATCAAACAATTTTCCCCGATGCCTCTTTTGCCCGGCGTTCCTCTTTCGGCCGGGTTTTCCACCGACGGTGAACCCACCAGTATTGGGTGGGATCTTCGCAGATGAAGCCCTCGATGGCGGAGGTGTATTCCTGCGTCAGCCACTCCAGGGGTTTCTCTTTGTCCGCCCACTCTTCGGGATGGATCATGCGGCTGACGCCCAGGTCAAAGAAAAACTCGTTGCCGCGGCGGCGGGAATACCCCACGCAGACAGGTAGGTTGTATTGGATTGCCAGCAGGCCGATGCTCTTGTAGGTGCTGGCCTTGCGACCGAAAAAATTCACGAACAACCCCTTTTTGCCCGCATCCTGGTCGGCGATGAAGCCCAGTGTCGAGCCCTGGACCAGAATGGTTTCCATCTGCTCGGTGGCGCCTTTCTTGTCCACGATCTTCTGGCCCTTTCGCTGACGGACGCCGTAGAGCCAGCGACTGATAAACGGATTGTCGAGCGGCCGGGCGATACTATAGATGTCGAAACCGAACAGGCCCAGCATGTATCCGACGATCTCGAAATTGCCATAGTGCCCCGTAACAAGAATCATCCCCGGGCCGGATTTCATCCGCCACTTCAGGTCTTCGATGTTGTGAAACTTCGCATAGTCCTTGTAGTTCTCTCGATGAACCAGCCGAGGCGTAAACAGGATATCCATCACCAGCATGACCAGTTGCTCGAAGGAACGGCGGCCAACCTGGGTGCACCAGGCGAGGTCGTGATCTGGAAAGGATGCCTGGAGATTCTCCAACGCCCGCAGACGGCCGCGATGGTAGTATTTCCAGAGCAATCGCCCCAGGAAACAGGCCGTGCGCAGGTTGGCCCGGATGGGAAACAATCCCAGAAAGCCGACCAGCAC
>PMBP01000049.1 GCA_003152975.1 Phycisphaerales bacterium
ACTTTATAGAGGTAAGCCCCCGGCCATCGGTTTTTAACCGGGTCATACGATAGCGCAATTGCCTCTCCCTTCCCCAGATACTGCCCGGCCCCGCCAAGCCATAATACCCTGCCATCAGTTAACGTAACGACGGCAACGCCATCGCCTTCACGATGAAGATCCGTTTCTCGCGCTGTGCCGATCAGGTTCGGATTGTCTTTTCTCTTAACTGCCCGCCAGCGCAGCGATTCCGGCATCATAACGTACATGTAGTCGTCCATGATGCTTCCCGGAACCGGTTCCAAATATGTCCATTTGTCTGTCTTCGGATCGTAAACTATGTTGGAGTAGCTGCCGTCGTTGGTCCGCGCGGAGTTGGCCCCTCCTATCACATAGATCCTGCCGTCCAAACCAAGGGTGGCGGCGTGCCCAAACCGGCCATGGGGCATCGGCGCCACGAACCGCCAGCCGGCTTCGGCTGCACTGGCCACTATGAGTGCGCAAACTATCGAGACGAGCAGTCGAATTAACTTTCTCATAAACCACTCCGTTCAAGCCTGCTCTAAATTAGCGATAGTTATTTGTTCGGAAGCCCGAAGCCCCCGGAGGGATCCAATGGGACCTCGGTCTTCCCTGGTTTCAGATGAACGACGACAAATGCCACCCGAATGATTTTTTCTGACTCAATGAAGTTGGCTTTCGTTCCGATTCTCAGGGGAATTTCAACATGGATTGTTGAATTGCCGATCACCGGCTCAGACTGAATTATTTTTCCATCCCCGCCGGCATAATCCCCCCGTACGTGCCACTGGCCGCTTTCATCCTGCCCGTAAATCACTAATGCCACCCGGTCGATGTCTCGGGCCGTGCGGCCGGCTTCGAGGTCCTGCTCATTCGGCTTGAAAGTATTGTACTCCACATCCACTGTGAAATCAGCGGATTTGATGTAATCGGTATCTGTGAACGTCATTATTTTCGAATCATGATGCTTTGAAACCACCCAATCGGTCAGCCATGGACGATGGCGTCGCGGATATTTACATTGTTTCGTATCCTGAAATTCTTGTCTCCAAAGGTGTAGTGATTGAACGGGGCCGTGTACTCGTATTTCAGGTTTGGCCGGCCGTGAGTTTCCGGCGAGACGGACAGCAGGGAGGCCTTCGGGGCGTCCTTGCTGTCCGTGGTTCGGCAGAAAACGCTGTCGACCGGCACGACGCTGTCGTTGGGTTTCGGAAGTATTAAGCCTGTTACTTTACTGCCGTCCGTTCCGGCGATCAGCGTCAAATCGCTCTGCGGAGTTGCTTTGAGGTTCAGGTTGAGCTGCGCCAGCCGCGGATTTTCGCTTTTTTCCGGATTGACCCGGTCGTCATAGTGCTTGAGGTCCTTGGTACCCGGAGACCATCTCTCGATTAGTTTTTTGTATAGACCGTAGATGGGGTCCAGTTCGAGGAGCTTCAAGACCCCGAATGTGCCGTGGTTGGGTGTGCCGATGAGCACCATGTTGTGAACGTGCCCCGTGTTGGCCTGATAGGAACGGGATATCAGGCCGCCCATGCTGAACGCCACCGTGTCGAGGTAGGGGAAAGGCGGCGGTTCCGGATCATTTTCAGAGGGCAGGCCGTAGATTTTCCGCGGGTCCAGAATGCCGGCCAAAGCATTTCCGTTGCTCAGAATATCCGTCCTGGAGTTGTGCGTTGCGAACATCAGCCGATAGACCCCGTTGGTCGCCTCGACGATGTCGTTCAGCGTGAAGGCCAGCATCGGGGCCTGGGCATCGATTAACTCACCCAATTCAGTGAAGCCTATGTTGGGGTCAACCAATTCGTCGTTCACCAGGATGGTGATCGGGGCCCACCCGTGGATGTACACGAGGGGCAACGCGTTGGGATTCGGCTTTTTTCGAGGATCCAGGCTTCTTTTCGTCGCCAGAAGTTCGGGGCTGTCGAAAACATCGACGTTCGGTGTGGGCGGCCCGAGACGGTATTTGATTGCGGCGAAAACCATCATGCAGCGTTGCGGCCAGGAAGGGCTTTCAGCGGAAATGGCGGCCGAGAAATCTAGAACCGCCACCGGTTCGTTGTTGATACGGTCCACTGCAGTTTCAAACGGACTGAACTGCAACAGTGCCCATCGGCTGCCATCCCAATAAAAGGGGAAGATGGAGTCTTCCGCCAAGTCGAAGGCATCGACATCGTCCTGGGCGTAGCGCCCCGAAACCAAAACAGGGCCCGCTATTTTGGGCTGAGGAGCACCCCCGGCCGCCGGCTCGATTACGAGCTCGACGGGCGCGGCCGCAGCGAACACCTGGGGCAAACACAACGCAGGGTCCACCTCAATCTCAACGCCGGGCGCGACTGACGGGCCGCCGGCAGGCGGCCTCAATCTCACCCGGGCATCGGCGCTCAGTGCCCCGGGCGGGAAACCGACCACGAACCGCTTGTCGGGCGTCTGGATGAAGCCGCCTGTCGCGGCTTCGATGAGGATCGATACCTCCCAGGGCAGCGCCGGGTCTTGAGCGTCGATTCTGAAATCGGCCCGGGAAACCGTGCGTGTAGCGGATCCTTCGTGGGCGTTGACGGCCGCGGTACGGGCGGCCGTCGGATAGCCGGCCGCCTCGATGACGATCGTCACCAGTCCCGCGGGCGCGTCTCTCAGCTCGTAACGACCGCTCTCGTTGGTGAGGGCCGCGGCGGCGGTCCCCTGGATCGTCAGTTCGGCACCGGCAACCGGGCCGTGAGTTTGCGCATCGGTCAGGATGCCCTCCATATCGCCGGTCACCGGCCTGCGGTTTAGGGCGACATCGACGCCGGCGGTGGTTTCAGCATCCCGCACCGTGAACGGTTGGCTTTCCCGTTCTTCATATTCCGGGTGGGACACCGACAATCGGTAGCCCCCGGCCGGTACCCCCGAAAGCGCATAGGTGCCGTCAGCTTCGCTGGAGGCGGCGACTTGGTTGCCTTCGCCGATGCGAACCTGGGCGAACCGGATGGTCTCGCCGGTGGCTGCATCGAAAATCCTTCCGGTGATGCGCCCCCGGGTCGTCGGCGGCAAACGGAAGTCCAGGGTGTCCGCGGCTCCTTCCGCGACGACTGGAGTCAGCATGAGCGCCTCGTGGTCGGGTGCCATGGCTATTATCGTTATAGGACCCAACGGCAGGCCGGACAGGCTGTAGAGGCCGTCCGCGTCGGCTGCGACGGTTAACCCGAGAGCGCTGATTTTGAGGATGGCCCAGGGAAGCAGCCGCTCGCTGACTGCGTCGGCCACGAGGCCGGTGACGTTTTTCCCGACCTGCTCAGGATGGGAATTGGCAGAAACCAGGGGATAGACGAGCTCGATCGGGAAGGGGTCTCTGTCCACCGTAATCGGCTGAAGCAGGTATACAAATCCCTCTTTGTATACCTTCAACGTATGCTCGCCCATGGGGACGTTTCCGAGCGTGAAGTCCCCGTTCTCATTGCTCACGGCGGACAAAAGCGTACCCTCGATCGAGAGCTCGACGCCAGCCTCGGGCTGAACGGTCTTGGCGTTGATGATGATACCCTCGATGGTTGCCCTTCCCGACTTGGGAAAAAGAGCAAAATCAACCG